>JAFVIF010000051.1 GCA_017474125.1 Clostridia bacterium | reverse complement strand
TTGGTGTTGTTGGTGTTGTTGGTGTTGCATGAGTTATAATATCTTGAAAAAGTAAGACCTATATCATTTGACGAAACAGAAAAGTCGTCGAATATATCTGTGTAGCCATAAATTTTATAGTCAGCTTTATTTTCGTTAAGCCAATTAAAACGTGAAGAGAAGGCAAACTGCCTACTCTGATTTATGCTACCTATTCCTGCCGAGTAAAGCTTTAAAACGGATAAATCTGTAGTATTTACAATACTATCAGCATTTACATCCGCAACGATCGGTTCTTCAATTGAAACTCCGGCCAAATATGTTTTAACTTTTGAAACGTCAATAGTATCTATTCTTCCGTTGCAATCCAAATCGCCGTAAAGCCTTACTTTGTAAGCTTCGGTAACAACACTGTTTTTTTTAATAACAATAGTTGAACTATTAGTTACATAACTATTATTACTAATAGGAAAACCTTGCTTATCATATACTTCAATAGTCTCTGCAGCGGTAAGAGCTGTATTTAAAACTAAATCACTAACTTTTGTTTCAGGAGAAAATTCATCAATAGTGATACAAATTATATTTGATAAATCCGGTATAGAAGGTTCCGGTTCTTCAGCTAAAGCCACAGGAGAAAACAAAGTGACAACAAGCGCTATTGTTAAAGTTAAAGCAATAGATGCAAGTAACTTTTTATATACCTTAAACATTTTTATCACCCTTTATAAACTCTACAATTTATACCGTAACCGTTGAACTTGTTGCCGATACGTTTTCACTAGCCGTTCCTGCATAAACGGTAGCTTCAACTTTAACTCTGTATTTACCGCTATCAACGGGACCGTAACGATAACTTCTTGAATAGTTGTCTCCATTAACCTCATCAGTCCAAGTGGTTACGTTGTTCCATTTAAAAACCCCCTTCTTTTGAAGTATGATTTTCACAGTGACCTTTGTTACGCTGCTATTACAATCTATGATACCGGTACAAACAGCTTGCTGGCTTTCTACACTCAATCTTGCCAAAACCGAATTGGTGTAACTATACCTCGGTTGAACAGTACTCTCAGCATATGCGCCTATATTAAACGTAAATAACATAAGCACCGCCATAACCATACTAAAAATCCTTTTTTTCATAAAATCACTCCTTTAAAATAATAGAAGGTTTAACCTTCTATATATATAACGAAGCGAATGACAAAATGTGACAAAGAATTTTTGGAAAATTTAGAAAACCAGCAGTTTCTACAATTAGAAACTGCTGATTTTGTGTAACTTTACATTATTTATAACTTGAGTATATATTCCCTAATCTAAATCAATTCCGTCCTGTTTACCGCCGCCTACGGGCTTGTTGCCTGCCGCAGGCAGGGTGCGTGTACGAAGCCTATGCTCGTTTTCAAGCATACCCTTTTCGTAAATTTTTACTTCCTCTATCTTTTGTCCGCGTTTTTGTGTCATAACGGCAATACCACCGTTATCCTTTACACCCTTAACCGGAATAGCGGCACTGCTTACAATAAGCACTCTGCCGTTAGAGGAGCGAAGCACAAGGTCTTTTTCCTCGGGCATATAAATAGCGCAGAATAACGGGAATTTATCACAGTAAGCCTTAATAAGCTTTTTACGGTTGGTCTTTGTTTCATAGGAAGAAAGGGCAACCTTTGAAATCCTGCCGTTTTCGTAAACGAAAAGCATATTACCAACGTACTTATCAACGACCGTCATATAAACGGGAACCTCGCCCTCGTCAAAGTCGAGCTTAGCGGGAATGTAATCGCCAAGCGCGCTTGCCTTTGTTTCGGAAAATTCCTCGGCGCTCGTTTTATAAACCTGCTGTTTATTGGTAAAGAACATAAGCTCGGCGGCATTGGTGGATTCCACCGTTTGGGTGATATAGTCACCCTCCTTGCACTTTTGCTCGCCACTCATACGAAGTGACTGCGGTGTAATTTTCTTAAAGTAGCCGTCGTGGGTAAAGAAGAAGGTTACGGGAGAATTATCTACTTCCTTTTCCTCAGCGGAATTATCAGCCGCCTCGCTTGCACCGATAATTTTAGTTCTACGCTCCTTACCGTACTTTTTAATTACGTCGGTAAGCTCGCCGATAATAATTTTTTGAACCTTGGATTTGGATTTTAAAATATCCTCCATATCTTCGATTTCTTTTTCAAGCCTTTCAATATCGTCAAGCCTTTTAAGAATATACTCGCGGTTTAAGTGACGGAGCTTGATTTCGGCAACGTACTCAGCCTGAATTTCATCAATGCCAAAGCCAATCATAAGATTGGGAACTACTTCCTTTTCCTCAACGGTTTCTCTTACGATTTTTATTGCCTTGTCAATATCAAGAAGAATTTTACTTAAGCCCTTTAAAAGATGAAGCCTATCCTTAGCCTTTGAAAGGCTGAAATAAACCCTTCTGCGTACACATTCGGTTCTGAAGGCTACCCATTCGCTTATAATTTCCTTAACACCCATAACGCTGGGGCTACCTGCAATAAGAATATTAAAGTTACAGGAAAAGCTGTCCTGCATGGGAGTAAGCTTATAAATCTTTTTCATAAACTTGTCGGGATCAATACCGCGCTTTAAGTCTATGGTGATTTTAAGACCGTTAAGGTCGGTTTCGTCGCGGATATCGTTAATCTCGGTTATCTTTTTAAGCTTAACCAGCTCAACAACCTTTTCGATTATCGCTTCGCTTGTTGTGGTGGGAGGAATTTCGGTAATATCGATACAGTTATTCTTTTTATCATAGCTGTATACACCGCGTACCTTAAAGCCTCCCCTACCCGTTTCGTATATCTTTTCCATTTCGGTTCTGTCATAAAGCAGTTCGCCGCCAACGGGGAAATCGGGTGCAATAAGAGTATCGGCAACGTTAATATCGTTATCCTTAATATATGCAATGGTAGTTTCACAAACCTCTTTAAGGTTAAAGGAGCAAATATTACTTGCCATACCTGCGGCAATACCCATATTGGAATTAACAAGCACCGTTGGGAAGGTTACGGGGAAAAGCACCGGCTCCTTCATTGTGGCATCGTAGTTGTCTACAAAATCAACGGTATCCTTATCGATATCGGCGAAAAGCTCGCTTGAAATAGGAGCAAGCTTTGCTTCGGTATAACGGGAGGCGGCATAAGCCATATCGCGGGAATAGGCCTTACCAAAGGAGCCCTTTGAAGCAACGAAGGGATGAAGCAACGCTTCGTAGCCTTCGCTGAGTCTTACCATAGTTTCGTAAATTGCGGCATCACCGTGAGGGTTTAACTGCATTGTACGGCCAACTATATTTGCCGATTTAATTGTAGAACCGCTAAGCAGTCCCATATTATACATTGTGTAAAGCAGCTTTCTGTGAGAAGGCTTAAAGCCGTCGATTTCGGGAATGGCACGTGATACTATAATGCTCATTGCATAAGGCATAAAATTAGACTTTAAGGTTTCGGTAACCTCTTGGTCAATAATAGTGCCTGCACCCGCAATAAAGGCGGCAGGGCTCTTCTTTTTAGGAGCTACTTCCTGTTCTTTCTTTTTTCTTGGAGCCATATCTTTTCTCCTTAACTGATATCGGCGTCATCCATATACAGATAACCGTTTTCCGAAATATAATCTTTTCTGCCTGCAAGGTCGTCGCCAAGGAGCATATCAAACATCTGCTCGGTAAGGGCGGCATCCTCGGGCTTAATTTTAATAAGGCGGCGTGTTTCGGGATTCATGGTGGTAAGGTTCATCATATCCGCCTGATTTTCACCAAGTCCCTTTGAACGCTGAAGGGTATACTTTTCATCGCCGATTTTTGCAAGTATGTCACGCTTTTCGTTTTCATCATATGCAAAATAGGTCATACTTTTTGTATTTATTTCATAAAGCGGTGTTTCGGCGATAAACACCTTACCCTCATTAATAAGGGTAGGCATTAAGCGGTAAATCATAGTAAGAATAAGAGTACGGATATGGAAGCCGTCAACGTCGGCATCGGTACATATAATTATCTTATTCCATCTCAAATTACGTATATCAAAGTTAGAAAGGTTTTTGTTCGCCTTCGATTTAACCTCAACACCGCAGCCCAGCACCTTAAGTAAATCGGTAATAATTTCGCTTTTGAAAATTTTATCATACTCGGCCTTTAAGCAGTTAAGTATTTTACCTCGTACAGGCATAATAGCCTGAAAGGCGGCGTCTCTGGCAAGCTTACAGGAGCCCAAAGCCGAATCACCCTCAACTATATAAAGCTCTCTTTCGCTAACCTCTCTGCTTCGGCAGTCAACAAACTTCTGCACTCTGTCAGCAAGGGCATTTCCGGTTGAAAGGGTCTTTTTAATATTAATCCTTTCCTTTTCGCTCTTTTCCCTGCTTCGCTTATTAATAAGCACCTGATCGGCAATTTTATCGGCCTCTGCTTTATTTTCAATAAAATAAACCTCAAGCTGATGCCTAAAGAAGTCGGTCATTGCCTCCTGAATAAACCTATTGGTTATAGACTTTTTGGTTTGGTTTTCATAGGAAACAAGGGTTGAAAAAGAGGAAATAACTATAGCAAGGCATTCCTCAATATCCTGAAAGGTTATTTTCGTTTCGTTTTTAGAATATTTATTCTGCTGCTTAATATAAGCATCAATTTGATAGGTAAAGGCGCTTCTTACGGCCTTTTCGGGAGCGCCGCCGTGCTCAAGCCAGCTTGAGTTATGGTAATATTCCTTAAGCTGTCTTTTATTTGAAAAGCTAACCGCGGCATTTATTTTAACCTTATACTCAGGCTTGTCCTCTCTATCCCTTCCCTTTCTCTCGGTACTCCAGTTTTGAATAGAGGAAATTGATTCCTCGCCGATTAATTCACCGATATAATCGGCAATACCGTTCTTATAGCAAAATTCCCTTTCGGTAAACCTTGCACCCTGCTGTTCACGTAAAATAAAGGCAATGCCCTCGTTAACCACCGCTTGACGGGTCAAGGTGTCAACAAAATATTCGGTAGGAATATCAATTTCGGTAAATACATCAAGATCGGGCTTCCAGCGTATTTTGGTGCCCGTATCCTTACCCGTATATTCCTCCTTCTGAAGTCCGCCTACGTTGAAGCCCTTTTCAAAATGAAGATTATACTTAAAGCCGTCACGCTTAATTTCTACATCCATATTCTCACTTGCGAACTGAGTAGAGGCAAGGCCGAGACCGTTAAGACCTATGGAATACTCGTAATCACCGCCGTTATTGGTATTATATTTACTTCCCGCATACAAGGTTTCGAATAAAAGCACGTAGTTGTACTGCTGTTCCTTATTATTAAAGTCAACAGGTGCACCGCGGCCAAAGTCCTGAACCTCAACCGAATGGTCGGCGTACTTTGTAACGATTATTTTTTTACCGTAGCCCTCTCTTGCTTCGTCGGCGGAGTTTGAAATAATTTCAAAAACCGAATGCTTACAACCGTCTAAGCCGTCGGAGCCGAATATAACCGCAGGACGTAGTCTTACCTGATCGGGGCCTTTAAGTTGAGTTATACTTTCGTTATTGTACTCTGCTTTTTTTACTGCCATTAAAGCCTTACTCCTTAAATAAAATCAAAACTTTATAATTACATTTATTATACACCATATATAGTGTTTTAGTCAAGTAACGTTTCCAAAGTTTGGTATTTTCAAAAAAGAAAAACGCCGTATGAAAACGGCGTTACACTTTATTCTGCTTTTTTCTGAACTGCATTGGGGACACGCCAACCTGCTCCTTAAACAAACGGAGAAAATTCGAATGAGAGGTAAAACCCGACTCATAACATATTTCGGTTATTTTCAAAGAAGTAGAAATAAGAAGCTCCTTGGCATAACTAATTTTAAGCACGTTTAAATATTCGCAGTAGGTCGTACCAAGCTCTTTATGGAAGGTTGTACTAAAATGGCTTGCATTATAATGTACAATTTCGGCAACCTCCTTAAGGCTTGGGTTTTCACGAAAATGCATATGCAAATATAAAATAGCGGTACGTATGGGTTTTTCTTTAAAACGGCTGTACACGTCGGAATTATCGGGCACCAGCTTTAATATACGCAGTAGAATACAAATAAGCAAATGCTTTAAATAACGCTTATCGGGAGCTTCGGAATTGTTTTCATCTATAATAAGCCGAAAAAGACGCTCCATAACACCTGTTTCTTCCTCGTCTACGGTATAGGTGAGCGGTTTATCCGTAGCCAGCTGATTAAGCAAATCCTCGGATAGCAGGCTTTCGTCCAAACACATATGTAACAGCTTAAGCTCAGGCTCGGGATGAACCTCGTGGAAGTCTATAAGTCGCAACAAATATAAGCTACCACGGGAAAGCGGAAAGCGTTGGCCGTTCAACATATTATATCCCGAACCGCCGATTACCATTTCCACCTCTATAAAATTATGCCAATGAAGTCTTGAAGGGTCTCTCACGGTTTTTTCGCTAACCTTTATATCAGTACCCTCGCCCGCTTCTGCACGCAAGAGATATCTATGTAACTTTGGAGTCATATTTATCACCTCAGTTTTTAAATTCTATCACAGTTTTCAACACATTTCAATAAAAATACTAAAAATATTATAATTTTTCCCCGAAATCCCAATTTTAGAATATAGTTTATTTTTTTAGTATTTGTTATAATGGATATAACAACAAACCACAAGGAGGAAAAGCATTGAATCTTAACGGAAAATGGAAGCTTTATTTTGCAAAATATGGCGAATACAAAATAAACAGCATCTACGACCTTAAAACGTCGGGGATGAAATGTATTCCCTGCACGGTACCCGGCAACGTTGAGCTTGATTTGTCGGCGGCAGGTTATCTTCCCGAAGACCTGTTCAAAGGTGAAAACATTTTAAAGGCCGAGGAATACGAGCAATACGAATGGTGGTACGAAACCGAATTCACCGCGCCCGAATATCCGGGAGAAAACAAAGAAATGTACCTTTGCCTTCGCGCCGTGGATTGCTTTGCCGACTATTACCTTAACGGTAAGCTTATTGGCAACAGTCACAATATGTTTATAGCCAACGAATTCAACGTTACCGATAAGCTTGCTTACGGCAAAATTAACACCCTTCACGTTCATATTTCTTCCTCCACCATAAAGGGTATGGAGTTTGAAAACGATTTATATAATTCCTATTATAATTGGCAACAAATGGCTGTTCACCTTAACGTGAGAAAGGCGCCCCACTGCTACGGTTGGGATATTATGCCTCGCGCGGTTAGTGCAGGTATTTGGCGTGACGTAAAATTAGAATGCAGAGACAAGTATCGTTTTAAATACGTAAACTTCACTTTGCTTAATCTTTCGGGAAAAATCCGTATGTGCTACGATACCGTAATGGACCCAAAGTACGCATACCGCAGAATTAAAATCAAAATTTACGCCAAGTGCGGCGACCACGAATTTGAGCAAACCTATGTAAGAAGAGCTCACGCAGGTGGCGTTGACTTCTTTGTCCCTGATATTAAGCTTTGGTGGCCCCGTCCTTATGGAGACGCCAACCTTTACGATATTACGGTAAGTATTTCCGATACGGACGATAACCTTCTTTTCACCACTAAGGAAAGAGTCGGTTTCAGAACCCTTACCCTTCGCCGCAGTGATATTATCGAAGAGGGCGGCAGTTTTGAATTTGTTATTAACGACGTAAAAATTATGGCAGTCGGTTCCAACTGGGTACCTCTCGACGCTTACCACAGCCGCGATAACAGCCGTTTGCAAAAAGCGCTTGAGCTTGCAAGCGATATTGGTTGTAATATACTTCGTTGTTGGGGAGGTAACGTATACGAGGACCACCCGTTCTTCGATTACTGTGACGAGCACGGTATTATGGTATGGCAAGACTTTAGTATGGCCTGCAACGCTTACCCCAACACCGATGAATTTAAAAAGCTTATTCAGGAAGAGGTTGCTTTTGTTGTAAAGGAATACAGAAACCATTGTTCCATTGTACTTTGGTGCGGTGATAACGAAATAGACCAGCAGCTTGACAAACGCAGTACAGACCCTGCGATAAACAAAATTACCCGTGAATTTATTCCTGAAATACTTTCCCGACACGACCCCGTAAGACCTTACGTTGCATCATCTCCTTATATTTCCCCTGCCGCTCATAAAGCAGGCTACCATTCACATCCCGAAGAGCATTTGTGGGGCCCGAGAGATTATTACAAGAGTGATTTTTATGCCCAGTCGAAGGCGTACTTTGTAAGCGAAACAGGATACCACGGTTGCCCTTCAAAGGAATCTATTGAAAAGTTTATTGATGCTGATAAGGTTTGGCCTTATGCCAATAATTCCCAGTGGACGCTCCATTCATCTGACCAAAACGAAAGTCCGCACCGAGTATGGCTTATGCATAATCAGGTGCTTCAGCTTTTCGGAAGCGTGCCTGACGATATTGAAAATTACGTTCTTGCTTCGCAAATTTCACAGGCAGAAGCAAAAAAATTCTTTATTGAACGGGTAAGAAGTAAAATGAACTATATGGGCGGCGTTATTTGGTGGAACCTTATAGACGGTTGGCCTCAAATGAGCGACGCAGTAGTTGATTACTACTACGACAAAAAGCTTGCCTATGATTACATTAAACGTTCAAGCAGAGAGTTTATGATTATGCTTGACGAAATGTCAAATTGGGGACACAAAATCGTTTGCTGTAACAGTACCCTTTCCGATAAAAAGGGCACCTGCACAATCATCGACCTTGATACCGATAAGGAGCTTTTCTCCAAGCCTTTTACTGCCGATAAAAATTCCAACACAACCATTGGCAGCATAAACATTATGTATTCAAAACAAACCATGCTTCTTATTAAATGGAAATTAGACAGCGGTGAAGAATACTTTAATACCTATCTTTGCGGTATGCCCGGCTTTGATTTTGAAAAATACAAATATTGGTTAGACCGCGTAAATAAGTTATAAAAAAATAAACCTTCCTGTCGGAAGGTTTATTTTTTTATAATCCGATAAATGGGCCGGCATCAATCTTTTTGCCTTTTCGTATAACCTCAAAATGCAAATGATTTCCCGTAGACATACCCGTTGAACCAACGTAGGCGATAAGCTCGCCCTGCTCTACAAAGTCGCCCTCGCTTACAAAAAGACAGCTTGCGTGCCCGTAAAGGGTTTTATACTCGTCGTTGTGCTCAATAACAACGTAATAGCCGTAGCCGTCGCTGTATTCGGCGGTAATAACCTTTCCGCCCTGAGCAGCATATATTTCGGTTTCAAAGGATGAAGCAATATCAATACCCTTATGATTTCTGCCGTCGCCCCAATAGGAGGAAACGTACTGTCCTTTTACTCTGTCAAGAGGCCATATAAGGTCAAGCTCGTCTATCCAAGCGGCTTTAATAGCGGCGCCCTTGTTACCCACAAGCACAACCTTACTAACAGGCTCGACTACAACCTCGCGGCCAACGTATTCGGTTTTAATCTCCTTGCCGTTAAGCATTATTATGTTGCTTACGTCGTTGCTTATGCCGTCAATACCCTCACTCTGTGTTTTTTGAACACCCATTCTAAGGCTGTCATCTCGGCGCTTTTTGGTTTCAAAGGGAACCTTTACCTCGGTGCGAACGGTTTTAACCGATTGCACGTCAAGGACTAAAAGCTGCTCCTTTAAAGCATCAAAAGAGGTAAAAGCGCTTTTATGATAATAGTTATCAACACATTCTACGGGAGCAACAAAGGAGGAAACGATATCCTCACCCTCCATATAGCCCGAAAGATAGGAATCAATAAATTCTCTAACCTTATTGTTAGCATCGACACAGGCCACCAAGCGACCGTTAATGTAAACGTCGGTGCCCATTAAAATATCCTTGGTTTTTTCAATAAGGCTTACCGCTACGGCATCGGGAGTAGCAAGACTCTTTTCAACCGTCAAGGTAACGTGAAATTCGGGAGTATGAGCATAACGCTCAAAGTCAACCGTTTCAACCATATCGTCTGCAATGTCTACAGCCGTATCATAATCCGCCTTATCTCTGATTTGTCCTATAACGTCACCGTTATATTCAACGGCATACGCAAGGGTCACGCCCGAATAAAGAGAAGTACCGACAAGACCGAATATTAAAATAAGGGCGAATACTACGAATTTAGATTTATTTAGTGCTTTCCCTGCTATTTTCAGCAGGCGCTTAAACGCTTCTTTATTCACTGTTTAATCACCTTTCAAAAATGGTTACAAATTTGTTACCTTTGTATTATAACAAAAAGGTTACAAAATTGCAACCTTTTTTTAATTATAAAATAACGAGCTCAGTCGGAAAGTTCCGTTGAGCTCGTTTCTATGTTTAAAATTAAAGCTTGATAACACCTGCAAGCAATAGCTTTAGGGTTGCTAAATCGGTAGTATCTACGTTGCCGTCTTTGTTTAAATCAGCACCAAGCTTTCCCTTTTCATTTAGCTCGCCTAATCCTGCCAAATTAAGCTTTAAAACGGCAAGGTCGGTAGTGTCAACCTTTTCGTCATCGTTAACGTCACCTAATTTATACGCTTTATAGCCACAGCCTTCACACACACCGTTCTCACCGAATTCGTGGTCGGGTGCTTCTCGAATTAAGCCACAAAGGTTACAATCGGTATCACATACACCGCTGTAGGTATGTTCTTCAGCAAATATACAGGCATCATAAACCCAAGCAGCATTTTTAAGTGAATTGTTTTCGGAAGCTATTACAATATTATACGAATTGAGTAAGCTTCCCCTATAATAAACCTTTTCTAAAGCATTAACCCCGTTAAAGGCTCCTCTTCCTACGCTTTCCAGAGTGTTCGGGATAACTAATTTCTTAATATTGCCGCATCCGTAAAAAGCATGGCTACCTACTTGCTTTAAACTGCTACCCATATTTACCGAAGCAAGTGAATCGCACCAAGCAAAGGCGTATTCGTCTATTTCGGTAACGCTGTCGCCGATATCTATATGCTCAAGCTTGCTTTGGGATGAAAACGCAAATTTTCCTATATATTTTACGCTATCGGGGATATCAATATTTTTTATGTTATACCATCCGCTAAATGCACGATCGGCAATACCGGTGGTATCATTTTTCAAAACAACCGCTTCGGGTTCATCGCCCTTGCAGGTGTAAGCTACCTTTCCCGCATAAACAAGTCCGTTGGGCTGACCTTCAAGCCAAGCGGTATTTCTAAAAGCGTTTTCTCCGATTTTTTCAACGGTATCGGGAATATCCACGCTTTTAATATCTGTACAGCCATCAAATGCAATTCTGCCGATTTTTGTAACGCCCTCGGGTATAACCAAATCGGTTATAAGCTCATTATTTAAATAAAGCTTTGCTCCTGTGGCAACAGGATTTGTGGTAATATCATTAAAGCTGTCGAATTCAATATTACACCAAGCCGCAATATTGGTTATATAAACACCCTTTAAACCGTAACAGCCGCAAAAGGCGTTGCTTTCAACCTTTTCCAAACTGCTTGGAATATTTATTTTGGTAATAGCGGCGCAATCGCAAAAAGCGTAATCGCCTATAGTTTTTAAAGAATCGGAAAGTGTAATTTCCTTTAGCGAAGTACAGTATGCAAAAGCAAAATCATCTATCCTTGTAACAGTATCGGATAGAGTCACCTTTTCTAAAGACGTACAGAAATTAAAGGTATTCTTTTTGATTTCGGAAACACCGCTCGGAATATTAAGCTCGGTTACAAGCTCATTGTACAAATATAAATTTTTCGCTGTTCTCAGCGGGTTAGCTTTATTATTTGCAAATTCAAGACCGCACCAAGCCGCAACGTCGTTTATATAAACACCCGTTAAAGCCTCACAGCCGTCAAAAGCGTAATTTCCAATAGTCTTTAAGCTGCTCGGCAAGGTGATTTTTTCAAGAGAAACACAACCCTCAAAGGCATAGCCGCCAATGCTTTTAACACCCTCGGGCAGAGCAATACTTTTTAATGCGGTACAGTTTTCAAACATACAGGCAGAAACACCTGTTAAAGAATTTGGCAAATTCACCTTTTCAAGAAAATCACATCCCGAAAAGGCAAAATTTCCTACTGCTTCTACGCCATCCGCTACAGTCACGCTTTTAATAGATTTACAGTTATAAAACGCATAGTCTCCTATAACAGTAACACCCTTCGGAATCACCAAATCGTTAGTAAGCGTGCCGTTTAAATAAAGGTCGGCGCCGCCGAAAAGCGGATTAGCGCTTTCGTCCTCAAAATCTATAGTGCACCAATTAGCCATATCGGTAATATTCACTTTTTTAAGGTTTGGACAGTTATTAAACGCATCTTGGTAAATTGCCTTAACACTACTGCCAAAGGCAATTTCTTCAAGGCAAATACAGTTTTGAAAAGCACCGTTTCTGATACCTTCCAAGCCGTTTTGAGGCAGGGTTATACTACGCAATGACTCACAGCCGCAAAAGGCGTAAAGCTCTATATAGTATACGCTTTCGGGAACGACCAAATCAACAACCTCTGTGCCGTTTAAATAAAGCTTTTTAGCATAATAAAGAGGGTTTGCAGTGGGATTGTCAAAATATGTTTGGCACCACGTTGCTATATCGTCAGTAACAACCTTAGTTATATTGGTACAGCCCTCAAAGGCGCCGTTAAGCACCTCTTTAACCTCTGCGGAAAAGGTTACCCCTGTAATGCCTGTGCAATCCTTAAAGGCATAGCTTCCTATTTTTGTTACAGTACAGCCGCCTAAGGCTTTAGGTATGATAATATCGCCGTTAATAGCCTTATCAACGGCGGTAATGGTTGCTTTGTTATCCGCAACGGTATAGGTATAGTAGCCTTGTGTTTCGGCAGAAACACTTAATATGCCAAGGGGTAAAGTCGAAATAATAAGAGCCATACATACGATAAAAGCCAAAGCCTTTTTCATATCAGCACCATCCTTATCAAAAAGTTATTTAAAACATAGACATTTGATTGGTTTCGGGAAGGTCCTTCATTACGCCTAAATCAACAAGGGACTGAACTATTGCCTTAGAAACTCCCGATTCAATTTGGAAATCCTCTACCGATACAAAGCCGCCCTTTTGTGCAGTTTCGTATACGTCCCAGGCTGCCTTATCACCCATACCCGAAATTGAGCCGAAGGGCAAGCGCATACCGCCCTCCTCGGGAACGAATTTAACGGCGTGAGATTTATTAAGGTCGATAGGAAGCACCTTTATACCGCGGGCCATAAGCTCGTTAAATATGTACATATTATCAAGCACGTCAAGCTCCTTTTTGCTTGCCTCCTTGCCCTTTTCCTTCGTTTCGCGAATATAATTTTTAACTGCAGCATGACCCTTCATAATAATTGGCGCATCTACGTCCTCGGGACGTGCAGTAAAGTAGGCGCAATAAAATTCAAGGGGCTTGTACACCTTATACCAGCAAAGGCGCAACGCTGAAATAACGTAAGCGGCGGCATGGGCCTTAGGGAACATATACTTAATTTTTTTACAGGAGCCGATATACCATTCGGGCACGTTAACGGCACGCATATCGTCCTCCATTTTTTCCCAATCCTCTTTAGTAACCTTACCCTTTGCAACAAGTCCCTTACGTACCGTTTCGGTGATTTTGAAGGCTCGTCCCTCGTCCATACCCTGATTAATAAGGTAAACCATTATGTTATCACGGGTACCGATAACGTTGGAAATGGTACAAATGCCTTGGTCGATAAGGTCTTTTGCGTTACCGAGCCAAACGTCAGTACCGTGAGAAAGTCCCGAAATCTGCAATAAATCGGCAAAGTTCTTAGGTTTACAGTCCATAAGCATTCCGCGAACAAAGGCGGTACCGAACTCGGGTATACAAAAGGTTCCCGTATCGGATTCAATCTGCTCGGGAGTAACACCCAAGGCTTCGGTAGAAACGAACAGGCTGTAAATTTTGGGGTCGGACATCGAAACGTCATTAACGCTTATTCCCGTATATTCCTCCAAATATTTATAGGTGGTAGGAACAACGTGTCCAAGCTCGTCCAGCTTAAGTATTGTATCGTGAATGGAATGGAAATCAAAGTGGGTGGTTAAAATATCGGATTTTGGGTCATCGGCAGGATGCTGAATGGGACAAAAATCGTAAATGGTTTTATCCCTTGGAACAACAATCATACCCGCAGGGTGCTGACCCGAGGTAGCCTTTATTTTAGAGTTTTCAACAGCCCTTGCAAGGCGCTCCATTTCAGCCTGACTAAGGGTTATACCCTTTCGCTCGCAATACGCCTTAACGTAACCGAAGGCGGTTTTTTCGGCAATGGTAGAAATAGTGCCCGCCTTAAAAACGTTTTCCTTGCCGAAAAGGGTTTCAGTATATTTTTGAACCTCACTTTGGTATTCATCGGAGAAGTTAAGGTCAATATCAGGCACCTTATCACCCTTAAAGCCCAAGAAGGTTTCAAAGGGGATATCGTGACCGTCACGCTTTAGAGGAGTACCGCAATCGGGACAATTCTTTTCGGGCAGGTCAAAGCCCGAGCCTACAACGGCACTGCTGAAAAATTCGCTCCATTTACATTTTGGGCAATAATAATGGGGAGCCAAAGGGTTAACCTCGGATATACCTGCCATAGTAGCTACAAAGGAGGAGCCTACCGAACCACGGGAGCCTACCAAATATCCGTGCTGTTCGCTGTAGGAAACAAGCTTTTGTGCCGAAATGTACATTATTGAGAAGCCGTTATTAATAATACTGTTAAGCTCCTTATTAAGGCGCTTTTCAACTATTTCGGGCACCTGACCCTTATAGCAGTACATTGAATTTGCCCTTTCCCAGCAAATTCTTCTCAGCTCATCGTCACTGCCCTCAATAACGGGAGGATAGTTTCCGGGAGGAACAGGCACAACGTCGGCGCTTACCATATCGGCTATTTTGTTGGGGTTATCAATAACAAATTCCTTGGCGCGCTCGCCAAAATAAGCAAAATCACTGAGCATTTCGTTAGTGGTTTTTAAATAAAGAGGAGCTTGATTATCAAAATCCTCATACCCCTGCGCCGCCATAAGAATTTTACGTAGAATTACGTCCTCCTTAGCGGCAAAGTGAACGTCACCCGTTGCAACTACGGGCAGTCCCAGCTTATCGGCAATCTGAACCACCTTGCGGTTCATATCCATAATTACTTCCAAGCTTGTTACATGCTTGTGGATATTCACAATAGGCTCGCCCGTTTTCTTATTGATTTTTTCGGGCTCTGCCGATTTTCTAACCATAAATTCGTTATTGCCGAGAGGCTGAATTTCAAGATAATCGTAAAACCTTGCTATTTCGATTAGTTCTTCATCGCTCTGTCCTCGCACAATAGCATCGTATAAATCGCCCGCTTCGCAGGCACTGCCTATAATAAGGCCTTCTCTGTGCTTTAATATTTCGCTTTTTCGTGTAATTGGGCGCTTATAAAAATCCTCTACGTGAGCCTTTGACACAAGCATATAAAGATTTTTAAGCCCTATTAAATCCTTAACGAGAATAATTTGATGGTAGCTTTTCAGCTTAGTAATATCGGTTTCACCCTTTGTATCGTCAACAAAATAGGCCTCTACACCGTAAATTGCCTTGAACTCGCCACCCTTTTTACGAATACCGCCTACTGCTTCGGCTATTGCGGGGTAAGACTGTACTACACCGTGGTCGGTAATGGCAATAGCCTTATGCCCCCACTTAAAGGCACGGTTGATAAGGGTACCTGCAGGAGAAACAGCATCCTTGGTGGACATATTGGTATGGCAATGAAGCTCAACTCGCTTAGTTTCGGCATCGTCGGTTTCTTCCTTCATTTTAGCCGTAGCCATAACCTTAGGCTCCAAAACGTAATTACCCGTAAATTTGTCAAGGGAATAATTACCGTTAAACACAATAATATTGCCGTCCTTAACGGGCTTTATAAGCTCCATTTCCTCGGGAGCCATAAACATTTTACAGTAAATCGAATTGGTTTTATCGCTGAGACAGAAGGTTACTATAATAGCCTTTGTTCCGCGTTTCGTGGTTATTTCCTTGGTTTCAAAGGCGAAAACCTCTCCCCAGCCGCAAATAGGCTTTTTGCCTTCTGCAGGGGGGATAATATCAAGCATTCTGACAAAATCCTTATTGAGGGCTTTGCCGTAGAAAAGCTCAACGTCGTATAAAAATTCGGGAAGACCGTCGCTTGAAACGGGAATGGTTTCAATTTTTCTTTCCATAACCGCAGGTGCCGCATTCAATACGGAAGCCTCCTCGGCAGGAGGCTCGGGCAGAGGCACGCTTGAATAGTCGTCCTCGGGAAGAACGATTTCTACGTTATCGGTGTTGCCCGAAAATGTGACAGTAAGCCTTTTGCCGAAAATACTGAACACCTTATCGCAAAACTTTTTCTCAAAGCCAACGTTATTAATTATTTCAATTCCGCCAAACTGCAATTTAATTTCTAAATTATCGCCGTTCAAAATGTACTCCGCCTTATTAAAAAAGCCGTTAAGCGCGGCATTTTCCTGACGAAGCTGTTCACATATATCAATACAAGCCTCCCTGCAAAAGCATTCGGGAGAATAGTTTACAACCAATGAAAAGGAAGAGGTTTTAAGAGCGCTTTTAAGCGTTGCGGTAAGCTCGTCTTTTTTTTCTTTTCGTATGTATTTATCGCTGTATAATTCTATTTCAAGACTGCGTTTTTCCATATCTAAATTGCACTTAGTCATATCTAAGTCGCCGAAAACAGCAGTTCGTCTGCCTAAAAATCCGCCGAAAACAGCGGAAAACTTGGTAGCCATTTACTCACCCTTCATATTTTTTAATTTCTGCTTCTAAGGCATCAATCAGCTTATCCTCGCTGATTTTTTCACTGATTACCTTACCCTTTTTAAATAACACACCGCAGCCTACTCCGCAAGCAATACCAAGGTCGGCTTCTCTTGCTTCACCGGGGCCGTTTACCACACAGCCCATAACTGCTACGGTTAAATTCTTATTTACGTTTTTCAGTCTTTCCTCGGCCTCTTTGGCCAAGGCAATAAGATTCACTCTCGTTCTTCCGCAGGTGGGACAGGAAACAAAGCGAACACCGTCAGTTCTCATTCCTATACCCTTCAAAAGGTCCTTGGCGGCATACACCTCGTTAATGGGATCATCGGTCAAGGATACTCGTATGGTACCGCCTATGCCCCTAAGTAAAAGTCCGCCAATTCCTGCCGCCGAGCGTATAATACCCATACGGAGCGTACCGGCCTCGGTAACGCCTAAATGCAAGGGATATCTGCATTTTTCAGCCGCGAGAGAATAAGCCTTATACATATTCTGCGTATCAGATGATTTTAAAGATAATACGATTTGGTCAAAATCAAATTTTTCCAAAAGAGAAATATGATAAAGTCCGCTTTCAACCATTGCTTCGGGGGTAGGTGCGCCGTATTTTGCCAATATATCCTTTTCGAGAGAGCCCGAATTTACTCCTATTCTTATGGGAACGCCTGCGTTACTGCAGGCATTCGCTACAGCCTTTACTCTATCATAGTCACCTATGTTACCGGGGTTTATTCTTATTTTGTCAATACCTGCGGCCACGCTTTCGAGAGCAAGCTTATAGTCAAAATGAATATCGGCAACAAGGGGAACCTGAACCTGCTCCTTAATGGCAGGAATAAGGGATACCGCCGCCATATCCGGTATAGCAACCCTTATTATTTCACAGCCCGCCTGCGCCAGCGCCTTTGCCTGACGCACGTTACCCTCAATATCGGTTGAGGGCACGCTGAGCATAGACTGCACCGTTACGGGCGCACCGCCGCCTATAGCAATATCCTTAAGTTTTATTTTCACAGTAAGGTCGTTAGTAAACATAGCTCTACCCCGTTATTTTATCAAACTGAAAATATCCTTAAAGGTAACAACCACCATCAGCATTAACAGTAACGCAAGCCCCACACCGTGAACAATACCCTCGTACTTTTTGGCAACGGGGCGGCGAAGTATCATTTCAAGTAAAATGAATATAAGCCTTCCGCCGTCCAAGGCAGGCACGGGTAAAAGGTTAAAAACGCCGAGATTGATGGTTATAAGCGCCATTATCGGAAGTATATTCATAAGACCGAGCCTTGCCGCTTGACCGATAGTAGCGGTTACTCCCACAGGGCCCGATACTGCGCTGATGCCAAACCTTCCGCCTATAAGGTCAACAAGAGAAAACCAAACCGTTCTGCAATAGGAAAAGGCAGTTTTAAAGGTTGACTCAACTACGTTCAAAAATGTCTTTTTTACCGCCAAAAACTTAAAATCAAGGTTAATAAAGGTTACTCCGTCCTCGCTTTCGGTAGCAAAGGAAACCTTTTCAAGATTAATCTTTTCACCGTTTCTTATAACCTTCATTTGAAGGTCGCCGTCCTCAACGGCGGTAAAGGCATAGGCAATATCGTAATAGGAATAGACAGCTCTGCCGTCAATTTCTATTATTTCATCCTCAACCATAAGTCCCGATTGAGCGCTTAAGGCATTATCGTCAAAACGGGCAACACGGGTGGTAACAACATAAGGATTGGCAGTTACGACAATGGCCACGATAATAAGGCCGAGTATAAGGTTAAAAACAGCGCCTGCGGCAACTATAAAAAACCTTTTATAGGCCTTTGCGTTACAAAAAGCCCTTGGGTCTTCGCTTTCCTCATCCTCACCCTCCATAGCGCAGTAGCCACCGAAGGGGATTAAATTAAAGCGGTACAGAGTTTCCTTTCCCTGCACCTTAAACAGCTTAGGACCAAAGCCTACGGCAAATTCATTAACCCTTACCTTAAACAGCTTAGCCACAATAAAATGGCCGAATTCGTGTATTACTATAAGAATTAAAAACATAAGCACGGCAATAAGATAAGGCCATACGTTATTCCAAATTTCAATTAAAGAAGAAATAAAAATCACCTCAAAAAAATCAAACGCGGGATAAAACAAACTTTCTTGCCGCTTTGTCGGCCTCAAAAACGTCCTCTAAATTGAAGCTTGACACCTTAGGCTGATTTTCCTTGGCCGCCTCAACAAGCTCTGCAATCTGCAAAAAGCCGATTTTTCCCCTTAGGAAAAGCTCAACCGCCATTTCGTTAGCGCCGTTTGCCGCGGTAGGCTTAAGGCCGCCCTCACGCACTGCGTCAATACATACGGGCAGACACCTAAAGGTAGATGTATCGGGCGCATAAAAGGTAAGCCTTGAAAGGCTTATAAGGTCAAGACGCTCGCCTAAAGCTGCCCTTTGCGGATAGGTAAGAGCATACTGAATGGGAAGCTTCATATCGGGCACACCCATTTGTACAAGCATAGCTCCGTCCACAAGCTCCACACCCGAATGAATAATGCTTTCTCTATGCACCACTACGTCGATTTTATCGGCAGGCAAATCGAAAAGATGCACCGCTTCGATAACCTCGAGTCCTTTGTTCATAAGGGTAGCGGAATCTATAGTAATTTTTGCGCCCATACTCCAATTAGGGTGCTTTAGAGCCTGCGAAACGGTTACGTTTTCAAGCTCTTTTTTGGTTTTCCCGAAAAACGGACCGCCCGAAGCTGTAAGCAAAAGCCTTGAAACGGCACCGTCGGGTACACCCTGCATAGACTGAAAAATAGCCGAATGCTCGCTGTCAACGGGTATCATTTTTCCGCCCGTTTCCTTTAGAGCACGCTTAACCAAGGTACCGCCCGTTACTAAAGACTCCTTATTGGCAAGTGCAAGAGTTTTTCCTGCTTCTATTGCCGTCATAGTAGGCCTTAAGCCTGCTATCCCCACAATAGCGTTAAGAACGGTATCACCGTTGCTTGCCGCTGCGAAGCAAACACCCTTTTCGCCGCCAAGCACCTTAACAGAGGTATCCTTAAGGCGGATAGCTAATTCCTTTGCCGCCGCCTCATCATACATAACGGCAATTTCAGGCAGAAATTCCCGTGCTTGAGTCTCCATTAGGTCAACGTTTTTTCCTGCCGCAAGGGCCGTTACTTTAATATTCTGTCGCCTTGCAACCTCTAAGGCTTGAACACCTATTGAACCCGTTGAGCCAAGGAGTATTAATTTTTCGGTCATTAGAAAAGGCCTCCCTGAACGAATAGGCTTAAAACGGGTGCTATTAACAGTATGCTGTCAAAACGGTCAAGTATACCGCCGTGTCCGGGAATAAGCTTGCCGTAGTCCTTTAAATCAACACTTCTTTTAATAACCGAAGCAAATAAATCGCCGCACATACCTACAATACAAAACGGTACGGTTGCGATAAGCATTATAGCTAAAATTTGAACCTTCTTAAACACAAAGCAAAGAACGGTGGTGCATATAAGGCTCCATACAATACCGCCCACAGCACCCTCAACCGTTTTCTTGGGGCTTATGTTGGGGCAAAGCTTATGCTTACCGAGCAACACGCCCGTAAAATACGCTCCGGTATCACAAACGGAAGAAAAATTAAGTAAAAGCAGAAGATAAAACACTCCGCTTTCCTTCGCGTAAAGAGAAGCAATACAGCTAAAAGCGTAAGAAATTATTACGGGGAAGGCCACCGAAGCACCAATACAGGAAAGTCCGAATTCTTTATTGTATTTAAGCGCAACAAAGGCAATATAAACAACGTAAAGCACGGTAAAAAAGCTGCTGTTAAGACCGCCCCAAAGCTTTTCTGTATAGCCTAAATGAGCAAAAGCACAAATAAGCGCGTAAACACAAGCGCCATAGGTTGCCGCCCTCTTTTTTATAATGCCCGTATTGTTAAGAATTTCGTAGCAAGCAATGGAAGAAATAATTGCAATAAAGGCAGCAAGCACGGGAGGATAAAAATTACCCAGCACCAAAATGCCGCCGACAACTAAAATAAGTACTGCTCCTGAAATAATACGTGTAAGCATAGTTATACTCCTCCGAAGCGACGGTTACGACGGTTATATTCGTCTATCGCTTTTTCTAAATCCTTTATGGAAAAATCAGGCCATAAAACGTTATCAAAATAAAATTCACTATAGGCAGACTGCCAGGTTAAAAAGTTAGACAGTCGGTATTCACCGCTCGGGCGGATAATAAGGTCGGGGTCGGGAATATCGGCAGTATAAAGATATGAGGAAATAAGAGCTTCATCTATTTTTTCTGCTTCTACACCGTTTGCCACAATGCTTCTGACCGCCTTGGTAATTTCATCTCTTCCGCCGTAGTTTAAAGCAAGAATAGCAGTCATACCCGTAGCGCCCTCCGATTCCCTTTCGCCGTTTTCCATAAGAAGGCGAATATCCTGCGGCAGACTTTCGCGGTCACCTATAAAACGAAGCCTAACGTTTTCACCCTTAAAGTTGGCGGTATCCAAAAGATAATCCCTAAGTAAATTCATAATACCGTCGATTTCTTCCTTTGGACGCTTCCAATTTTCGGTAGAAAAGGCATAAACCGTAAGGTATTTTACGCCTATTTTATTACAATATCTTGCAATTTCTTTAAACTTTTTTGCACCTGCGGTATGTCCAAAGGACCTTGGCATACCTTTATTTTTAGCCCATCTGCCATTACCGTCCATTATAATGGCAATATGCCCCGGAACATTCCGGGGCGCATTGTTTTCTTTTTTAAAAAGCATTTTGGTTTTTACCTTAAATTTCAATTACTTCTTTTTCCTTAACAGCCTGAAGACCGTCAATTTCCTTACAGAACTTATCGGTAAGATTCTGGATTTTCTTCTCACCGTTCTTTTCGTCATCCTCGGTAATTTCGCCGTTTTTCTTCATAGCCTTAAGCTTTTCGAGAGCATCTCTTCTAATGTTACGAACCGAAACCTTGGCATCCTCTGCCATTTTCTTAACCTCTTTAACAACCTCTTTTCTTCTCTCCTCGGTAAGAGGCGGGAAGTTAAGACGAATAGCGGTACCGTCGTTTTGAGGATTAATACCGATATCGGAAGTAAGAATAGCCTTTTCAATATCTCTTAAGGTGGTAGCGTCCCAAGGCTTAATCATAAGAATTCTGGGCTCGGGCATAGAAACTGCGGCCATCTGCTGAATGGGAGTGGGAACACCGTAGTAGTCAACGTTAATTCTGTCAAGCACCGAAGCGTTAGCTCTTCCAACTCTTACCGATTTATAATCTCTGTCAAGAGCGTCAATAGATTTATCCATTCTCTGTTCTGTGTTTTTAATTAAGTTATCCATAAAATTTCCTCCGTATATAAATTTAATTATTTTACAACAGTACCTATAGGCTCGCCTACCATAGCACGAACGATATTCTCAGGGTTATCAAGATTAAACACAAGAATTTCAATATCGTTATCCATACAAAGGGAGGCGGCGGTGCTGTCCATTACGTGAAGCTCTTTTTGTAACACGTCAAGGTGTGAAAGAGTATCGAACTTTTTGGCATCGGGGTTCCTTTTAGGGTCGCTGTCGTAAACACCATCAACGTTTGTAGCCTTGAAAATAACGTCAGCATCAATTTCGGCGGCGCGAAGAGCCGCTGCGGTATCGGTGGAGAAGAACGGATTACCCGTTCCGCAGCCGAAAACAACTACTCTGCCCTTTTCAAGGTGGCGAACAGCCTTGTTTCTTATATAAAGCTCGGCGATTTGGCGCATTTCAATAGCGGTTTGCACCCTTGCCGTTACGCCAACCTGCTCAAGACCGTCGGCTACAGCCAAAGCGTTAATGCTTGTTGCAAGCATTCCCATATGGTCAGCTCTCGTTCTGTCCATTTTTCCGCTGCTTCTGCCTCTCCAGAAGTTGCCTCCGCCCACAACGATAGCGATTTCAACGCCCATATCAACACATTTTTTAATGCTTTCGCAAACCTCTACTACCTTATCAAAATCCAGTCCGCTTCCCTTTGAGCCTGCAAGGGCCTCGCCCGAAAGCTTAAGTAAAACGCGCTTATAAATCGGTTTCATAAACATCCTGCTTTCCTATATATTTCAATCATATATATTTTACTATATATACAGATTATTTGCAACAAAAAAACACAGAAAATTTTTCCTGTGTTTTTTGTTTATTTTTTATTCAATTACCATATCGGCCAATAAGCCTTCGTAAGCGGGATAAACCTTAGCCTTGCCGTCTACCATCCAGCCAACGCATTTGTTTTCATCGGTTAATATAACCTTAACGTCCTTTTCGGTACCGTTAAGCAGCATAGCGTAAAGGTCGCGTGTGCCGTCAACAGCATAATCGAGTCCAATATCATGCATCGCAAAGTTAAAAAGGCAATCTATTTCATTTCTCCATTCCCAGGTTGCCTTTACGGCGCGCAAATTCTTTGCGGGGGTATAGTAACCGTCACAAAACTCTTTAAAGGTTTCGGGGCTATGGACGAGAGGACGATAGAGCGGACCTCTTGTAGTATCGTGTATAGCGGTTTTAAAGCCGAATTTAGTATACATATCGGTAACCCACTGCTGCCCCGAAGTGCAAAAAAGACCCAAGGGTGAGTTTTCAAGCTTTTCTATTTCTTCTATACAAAAAGCAAGAGTTTTATTGCAGATACCTCTTCCTCTGCATTCCTCAAGGGTATAAACAGCGCCCCAGTTGGCAATTGGATTTTCGTGTCTGGGATAGCACATCCAAATTCTGCAAAGAGCCTTTCCGTCCTCGTGTGCTACAAAATAAATATCCTCGCAGTACTCAAGACAATTTCCGTCAAGACGGAAGTGCATATATTTATCTTCCTCGGGGATAGTGGCTTTAAGTGCCTTGTAGCCTTCACTTTCGCCGGTTCCCACTACGTATTTTTCGAACTTTATCATATTATTACCTCCTTTAAAACGCTTTAAAAGAATTATAACTTGTTTTAATGCAAATCACAATGAAAAAGTTTTTGGTTTTTCGATAATTTTATTCACACGGAAGGCAAATTGCCGCTTCACCCTTACCCGTCCATTTAATTTTTTCTGTAGAGGCAGGTATAAAGAATTTATCACTTTTTTTAAGGGTGTATTCCCTTTCTCCGTCATTTAAGGTAAAGATGCCGTCGGTAACAACGCAAGCGGCATATTTGCCGCAAAAATCGGTAGTATATTCACCGTCAATTCGAAGCACGTCAAGGGAGAAACGTTCGGTCAGAGAGCTGTCTACAACGGGTATCATACCCGTAGCGTTTTCATCTACGTGGCGGTAGTATTTTTCCTTTATTTCCTCTTTGCTCATACCGTTATAGTGATAACAATCCCACATTTTGTCAAAGCCTATACCGCCGTGCAGCTTTACGTCGGCAAGCTCAACTCCCGAAGGAGTTACCCTTTCGGGAATAACCATCAAATCGGTAGGCTCCTGTAATTCAACCATAAGACAGCCGCCGCCAATTGCATGGGGCACGCCACCCTCTACAAAATAAAGGTCGCCTTTTTTAACCGAATGATTATGTAAGCAATCGAGCATTCCTTCAACGTTCTGCGTTTCAAAAAGTGCCTTCCATTTTTCCTTGGTTATACCCTCCTTAAAGCCTAAATAAACGTTTGCGGTTTCATCGGCTTCAAGAATATACCAGCATTCGGTTTTGCCGAACTGACTGCCAAATTCCTTTTTGGCAAAGGGCACGCTGGGGTGACACTGAATAACAAGACGTTCCCCTGCATCCAAAAGCTTTACCAGTATCGACATTTTATTTTTATACCTTTCGGCCAAAGCCTTGCCAAGCATTTCTACGGGATTATTCTCAATAAGCTCGGCAAAATTTTCACCCTCTTCGGTAACGCTAATGCCCTCTTTTTCGTTTGGTCGGTCGGCATTAAAGGCAATAACTGTAGACGCAATCCATTCTTCGGGACGTCTGCCCCTTACCCTTTCCTCCTTGCCTGCAAAGGCATCAAGCCTTTCGCCACCGTAATATGCACGCCACACTCTGTTTTCTTTAAACTTATAAATCATTTTATACTCCTAAAAACACTTGGTAATCACCGGTTACGGCTTCCTTTATTTTACTGCCGTCGGCAAAAACGGCTCCCGCGGGAAGCTTTATTTCACCCTTTATGCCTTCGGGAATTACAAGACTAAGCTTAATTTCATTGCCGTTTCTTTCCCAAGCGGCATCAACCCTGCCCTTAACGCTCTCAAAATAAGCCTTTGCATTATTCAGGGCAGAAATAAAGTTGGGGGCAATATCAATATTATCGGCATTTTTAAAGCCGTCGTTAACTCTTATACCCGCAATGTCGGAAATAAAGAAGTGACTTATATCACCAAAGAAGTGGTGGTTAAGCGACAGCCAGGGCTGAGGGTCGCCGTTTTCGTCAAATACGGAAAAGCTTTCGGGAAGCGAGGTCATACCCTTCTTAACGAACTGTCCGTAGCCGTTCACCTTTTCGCTTACAATAAGCTCATAGGCCAAATCGGCATAGCCGTTTCTTGAAAGCGCATAGAAAAGGTAGCGTATGCCAATCATACCGCAGTCATGCATACCGTCGTATTCCTTTATTTCCCTTACAAGGTTTTCTACAGCCTTTTTATTACCCGATTTGCTGAACATACCATGAGTAATAGCCAATACGTAAGCGGTTTGCTCGCCGTTTGCAACAACACCCTTTTCGTCATCAATATATTCTTCAATAATCGCCGCCTTAAGCTCCTCTGCCAAGCCCAAAGCATAAGCCTTTTCAAGGCTCTTGCCAAGTAAATCAAACACAATAGCCGACTTCATAGCAAACTGATAAATCATAATGCTGTCAACCAGCTCCTTGGGAGCAACGTCCTTGCCGCCCTTCGGCTTCACCCAGTCACCGAGACCGTAGCAAAGCAAGCCCTTTTCATTGCGCTTGCCTGCGGCATAGCCTAAGTATTTATATATTGCATAGACGTTTTCCTTAAGAACGTCAATATTACCAGTATAGCGATAAATTTGATAAGGCACTTCAATAAGCACGTTATCCCAAATAGGACCGTTACCCCATTTAAAGCCCCATCCGCCCGTAGGCACGACACCGGGGATGGTGCCCTGTATATTCTGAGCGGCGCGAACGTTAAACATATACTCTCTAAGGCTGTTTTCCGCCTTTAAATTTATAAGCATATGCTCAGCCGATACCATAACGTCACCCGTCCAGCCGTTCTTTTCGCGATGAGGACAGTCGTTGGGGAAATAGAAGAAGTTGGCAAGGTCGCTTCTTCTCGCCATTTGCTGAAGTTGGTTTAAGGTTTCATCGGAGCAGGTAAAATTGCCTCTTTCCTTTAAGTCGGATGAGCATTCAAGATACTTTACGGTATCCTTTTTAGCCTGATCCTCCCGAAGTCCCGTTACAAAGCTGCAACGGAAGCCGTGATAGGTAAAGGAGGGCGCAAAGGTTTCCTTTTCGGCACCCTTGCAAATATAAATATCTCTTTGAGAATATCCGTTAACGTAGAAGAAAACGTTTGCATAGGAGGGCTCGCCCTTATGGTTTATGTAGTCACATTGCTGAAGCTCAATAACCTGACCGGGGGTAGTGTTATAAACGGTAAGCAAGGGTATACCCGAGGAATTTATACCAAAATCGTATAAATAGCCTTCATAATCGGCTTCACTGAATACTCTGTCGGGTACAATAAGCTTTTTGTGGCGGTTATAGGTTTTATCAAGCCTTGCTTTTCGAACCTCAACTGCCTCAACCACGTTTCTTACAACTATCGGCTCTGCTTTACATTCTCTCTTAATGCCGCGAACCCTTTCGCTGAAATAAGCGTTGTCCCAATCGCTGTCGTCAAAGCCCGCTTCGCACCAGCCGTCAATTTCTTTTCTTGCATCATAATGAACACCGCAACGAAGGTCGTCAAAAATAATCGGACTTTCCTTAACCTTTACGGTTTCATCGGCTTCGACAAGAATTTTCTTCTCCCCAATTTTACCTTCAACAGCAAACGCAAGCTGAGGTACTCCCGTAAAGGGCGCAACGTCAAAATCCCAAACAGCACCGCCGTCATTATTCTTAAAGCCGTTGCCCAAAATAAATCCGATAACGTTTTCGCCCACGCCGACGTAAGGAGTAAGGTCGTACCTATCGTAATAGCAAATATCATCAGGGTTAGAAATATAGGGTGCTAAAAGACCCTTGGTAATTTTTTGTCCGTTAACAAAAATATCATAAAAGCCAAGGCCGCAAACAGTTATGGAAAGCTCCTCGGGAACAGCGTCTAAAACCAAGGTTTTACGCATATAAGGCGCGGCAACGTGACTTGCAACCGTATTGCGCTCCTTTGTAGCGGAAATAAACTTTTCAGAAAACATAAATAACCTCCTAAGCGAGCATAATCTTCAAAAAAATTATAGCTTATAAATAGGCTATAAGTCAATAGATTAAACCAATTAAATCGAGTATACAATTCGTTTTTTAATAAAAAAGTGTCGAAAAAACATATTGAACAACTAAATAGCTTGTGCTACACTTTAAACAAAGAAGGTGTTGTAGTGGATTACGGTAATTTAAAACAATATATACTGAATTTATCAAATATTCTTTGGGCAGAGCCTTACGGAGAATTCAAGCACCCCTGCATTGTAGTAACAAAAAACAGCAGCTACCCTTCTCAGCTTTGGGACTGGGGCAACTGGGCAAATAATATTGCCCTGCGACAAATTGCCGTTTTGCAAAACAAACAGGAAAAACTGTACGAGCACGAGGTTGGCTCTGTTCTTAATTTTTTAAATGAGCAAAAGGCTGACGGCAGTATAGAAATAGTTATTTTTGCCGACAAAAGCTACGATTTTGCTTCTAAAATGCCCCACAAAAACATTCACAAGCCGGTACTTGCCCAGCACGTCGCCTTCATTTTAAAGCATAACGGCGATACCGCATGGGTAACCGAAATTTACCATAAGCTAAAAGCATTTATTTCTTATTACGAAAGCAATGCAAAGCACGAAAGCGGTCTTTTTTACTTTTTTGACGATTTCGCCATAGGCGTTGACAACGACCCTGCCACCTTCTACCGCCCCGATAATTCCTCAGCCTCCATTTTCCTTAATTCCCTTATGTACAAGGAGCTTGGAGCAATGAGTTATATCGCTTCTGTTATAGGCAACGAAGCTGACAAAGAGTATTACAGCACTCGACAAAAGGAGCTTAAAGACGCCATAAATGAGCATTGCTACGATGAGAAAGACGGAATGTACTATAGCTGTGATATTAACCTCCGTCAAATTGATGAAAGCGTAGCGTTGCACAAAGGAGCGCCGCGACATTATTCAACCTTAATTCAGCGCCTTGGCTGTTGGAGCTCCTTTTTACCTCTTTGGGCCGGTATTCCGAATAAAGAGCAGGCCGAAAGAATTGTTAAGGAAAACCTGCTCTGCCAAAAGGCCTTTTGGGCACCTTTCGGTGTACGCAGTCTTTCAAGGTACGAAAAAATGTACCGTCTTATAGGCTCGGGCAATCCCTCAAGCTGGCAGGGCGGTGTATGGATACTGTCAAATTATTTCGTATTTAAAGGGCTTTTAAAATACGGCTATAAGGCCGAAGCCGATGAATTGGCAAGAAAAACCTTAGACCTTTTAAGCTTAGATTTAGAAAAAAGCGGTGCCTTTCACGAATACTACAACCCCGAAACCGGTGAGGGCTTATATAATAAAGGCTTTTCAAGCTGGAATCTATTGGCCTTTAATATGTTGTGCTACCTTGAAGGCAAGCCCGTAATTGAAGAATTTTAACAGCTAAACCCCTTATTCAAGCTTGAATAAGGGGTTTCTTTATGCTGTCTATGACAATATAAAGCCGCAAAACACTTTGATTTTTTTGTGTTTTGCGGCATCATAGAAATTACAAATATTAAACTAATGCCGGTTTTTTGGATTTTTCTTTATTAAGGTACATTGCGTGGTCGGCATTTGCAAAAACATCTTCATATATTTTGTCAACATCAGGATTATATAAAGCAACGCCACGTGCTATTGATACGGGGATTCTGTTTTCATAAACAGTTATAATATCCTCAGAGCAGGCTTTATCAAACTCAACCAGCAAGTTACGATAATTTTTATAGTCATTGTTCTTAAGTATTACGGCAAATTCGTCGCCACCGATGCGAAATACCGAGCTTTCTTTAAATATATCTGTAAGTATTCTCGACGTATGAATTATAAGCTCATTTCCTACATCATGTCCGTATTTATCATTAGTTTGTTTGAGATTATTTATGTCTGCAACAAGAACTCCAAAACGCGGATTATCACAGTTAATCTCTTTGTTGATAGAAGCAATCGCCTCTGTATACGCAGTGCTGTTTTTAATACCTGTTAAGGAATCTCTGTAAGCTAATGCGTTTATGTATGTAGTATATTCGTGAATTTTTTTGTATGTGTCCTTGAGAACCGCAGAAAGAGTACCTATCTCGTCTTTTGTATTAACAGAAAGTTGAGAAAGCTTTGATTCATCCAGTCCATCAGAGAGGTCCTTTGCAGCAGAAGTAAGCTGTTTTAAGGGGCGCACTATTCTATAAGTAACAAAGATAGTATATAGAATTGAGATAATCAAAACAACAACAAATGCCAAAACAATTTTGAAAAGCATTGGATGAATATCTTTTTGGATATCTTTATAATCGGCACGAAGTTCAAGATACATACCATTCTGTAAAGTAGCAGTTGCTTTTGTGTGAGGATTTTTGCTATCATAAGCATTTATTTCGTTATAATTTGTTTTGCCGTCACTTGACATTAAAACAGCATAACCATTTTCATATACCGATATATTATCTATTCTATCAATAAGATACCCAAAATTCATATCAAATCCAATAACACCCAAAAGTTTCGAGTTGATATATACAGGGATAGTATATGATATTAACTGTTCTTCATAACCGGGAAAATAATACGGTTCTAACCAAACTGCCTTTCCTTCTTTTACCGCAGTATAATACCACCCGGCGTTTTTGGCATCATTTTGGTCATATTTCGAAAGGTCTGTTATCTGCATTTCCCTTACTGTAGAATCTTCATTTACAATATTGTAGAACCCTGTTTTACTATCTGTATACTCGGGGTTGATTCGCATAAAATAGCCTTCAACACCACTTGTATTAATAGCTATTTCAGAAAACATTTTCTTATTTTTTTCAAGATATGTTTCCAGAAATTCAGCGTTTTTCAAATCATCAATATCGTTGATTTCAGTTTTTGCATAATGTTGCATTATTGTAGCTGATTTTTTCATATCACCCAAAACATCGTTTATATATGCCGCTTCCTTTTGGGTAACATTATTTAAAATTCTATCGGCATCCTTATGCATAATTCCGTGAGTCATATTTACAGCTATTGCAGAAACCACAGCAGTTATTATAAGTAACCCTGAAATTACAACTAATAAAATTTTACTATGTATTGATTTCATTATTTAGTATCTCCTCTTATGCGCCTATAACATCGGTAATAACACGACAATATCCCTGTAGTATAATCGTACCGTCTATGTTTTTAACCCGTTTTCCGCTGAAACAAATCATAATATCGCCCAGATTGTCGTGTAACCACGGAAACTCCATCTGCACAGCGTTATCACTTATGATCATTTCTTTTATATTTTCGTGAACATAATCGTAATAATCCGGATGTATTTTGGTGCACCAAAACTCGTAACTTTCAGAAGGGGTGTATTTTTTGTTAAACGAAAAAATACGTTCCATTGTTGCATCAGTGTGCAGTTCGTAACGGCTGTCCCTTTGATTTATTCTTATCATCCAAAGGCCAACTTCATTTTCTCGTAGAACATCTTTAGGGTCGAAATGTATAACCCCCATTTTTTCTTTAAATTCACGAATTTTTTCTATAAATTCTATTCTCTCTTTAAACTCGGCAGTAGAACTAACTATATAAGTGTTTTCTATAATTTCTGCAGTATTGGGCTTATCAAACAGGTATCCCTGAATAACGTCGGGAAGCAGAGTTTCCAAAGTCACAAGTTCCCTTGTGCTTTCAACACCCTCGCAACAAGTTCTTATAGAGTTTGCCCTCGCAAACTCTACAACATTGCTCACAAGCTTATGGTTATAGGTGTCTTTTTCTATTCCGTTTACAAAAACACGGTCTATCTTAATTTCGTCAACGTTCATCTGCTTAAGATAGCCAAGATTTGAATAGCCTGTCCCAAAGTCATCTATAGCAAAACTAATATTGTGTTGCTTGAGACACTTAATATTATTATCAAGTTGCAAATTGTTATGAAGCTCGACAGACTCCGTTATTTCTACAGTTAACGCCTCTCCCGGCAGTCCAATTTCATCAACTATTGCTATAACCTTTTCAGCGAGTTCAGTGTCTTCAAACTGCAAGGCAGAAAAATTAACACTGACATGAAGCGTAGGTAATGATTCTCGCCATTTTTTACACTGATTTAAAGATTGTCTTAACACCCACAAGCCCACAACCATAATTAGCCGCGATTCTTCAAGTAGTGGTATGAATTCATCGGGGAAAACTCTTCCGCGAGTATCGGAATTATAACGCAGCAGAGCCTCAACTCCGTAAATTTCATAGCTGCCCGCACGAATTTGAGGCTGATAATACACCTCAAAGCCCTCAAAGTCATTTTCAACGCTCTTCTTCAATTCCTCTAACAATTCAAGTGAAGAAATTTTACGGCTTAAATCTTCTGCTGAAAAGAATTCAATGCGGTCATTTGAAATATTCTTAGCTTTTTTAATGGTCATATTCACCGAATCCATCAGCTGTGTTTCATCATAGAACAAAGACTTATCGATGGGCACGGCACCGGCAGTAAAGGTGCATTTCCCCGACATAGCATCCTTTACTCGCTTGAATACCTTGCACACCTCCTGTTCGGAGTCGGAATTCAAAATAACGGCAAAATAATTGTGGTCCACATGATATGCCGCGTTAGCTGCCTCGAGGTCTTCGCAAAGTTCTGCAACTTCCTTTAGCAAAGAGTCGCCGTAACTTCTTCCGTGGGTAAGGTTGATTGTTGCCAAATCATCAACGTCGAGAAGCATTAAATATCCGCTATCCTGTTCAAGATAGTCCTTGAGGTCGATACGAAGCTTATTTTTATTCCACAAAGCTGTCAGCGGATTATAAAGATGACGCAAGTTTTCCTCTGAAACACGACCAATCATAATATGAGGCTTGTTTTCATTATCACGAATAACCGTACCGTGACAATTTATCCAAACCTTTTGACCGTCACGGTTAACCCAACGATAATTCATATTATGAGTATCTTTCTCACCCTTGGCAATCTGTGTGAGACTTTTAAGCACCGCTTCGCTATCAGCGGGATAAATAATCTTAAGCATATCAGGCGTACTGTTTGTTTCACTACCGTTTTTACGGATATCATAATACTTATCAATATCGCCAAAAAACCAGCGGGTATCCGCCTTGATATCCCAAATAAAAAGATAATCATCGGTTGAACGATTGATAGTTTCTACTAACTTTAATGTTGTTTCAAAACCGTCGGTTGTTTTTAAAAAATTATCCATGATACTCACCGTTATACTGGATTAATGTGGCATCTTCAACACCATCTAAATCACGTATTTTATCAAGGAAGAACATATCATTATCTTTGCAATAAACCTCAACTGCCATTTCGGTTTTGCCCTTGCGAACGGTTTTAGATTTGACGAAATATTTCATTTTTCCGAAAGTGCGGATAACATTATCTCCTACCTCATCGCCTATGTAATGTATAACAGCAATATAAATTCTGCCTTTTTGTTGCTTGTTATAAAATAGGATAATCATTCCTATCATAACAACAGCTGTTATTACTACCAACAGATACATACCTGCGCCTGAGGTAATTCCGGTTGTGATTGCCCAGAAAAGATACAAAAGGTCAAGTGGGTCCTTAACTGCGGTACGGAAACGAACGATTGACAACGCACCTACCATACCGAGAGAAATAACGATGTTAGTACTAATAGCCAGTGTTACCATTGCTGTAAGCACCGTCATGCCGACAAGAGTTATCGCAAAGCTTCTTGAATATATAACGCCAACGTAAAATTTGCTGTAAATAAAATAAATTACAGCTCCCATAAGCACAGCCGTTACAAGGCCGAGCGCAATACTTGTAAGACTTGCTCCGTCAAACGCACCTGACTCAAGTATTGACTTTTTGATAAAATCCTGAATACTCATAAAAATCCCCTCCGTTTAATTCTCATACCAGTACTTAAAACTGTTCATATATTCGGTTTTTTCGTAACAAAGCACATATTTTGAAACTGCGGTAAATTCCGATGCTCTGTCCGGAAGAATTTCCCGTACAAACTGAGGTAAAAATTCTGTAAATTTAACCTCCATTACGCACTTACCCGGTTCCAACACCGACAAGGTCGGTAGCGTACTGTCAAAAATATCATAACTGCCGATAGCAGCTCTGACATCCATATCAAAGGTAATTCTGACAGTTCCCTCATCAAGTATCCACGGTTCTCGGTCGTAATCCACAATTGTGCGCGGACGCATCATATTGCTTACACATTCAATGTAAAACTCTCTGCAAAGAGGTTTGTCGCTATGTAATAAAAACTCGTAATCTCCGTCAATTATCTTATAAACTTCATCTTTAGTCAGCGATGCTGATTCTTTAAAGATATATGCCCCAAATTTCTTTTTTCTTTCAAGCTTTATGCTGCTGTCGCCACAGTCGTAAATACGGATACGATACTTTTTTCGTTTTAGGACACCCGCATCTTTTTCTTCGTAAGCAGATTTATACATATCCTCAAAATAAAGACTGCGTATCATATATCCGCCGTTTTTAGCATGTTTATCGAGTTTTAGCATAGGGTCTAAACGCTTACAGATCAGTTCCTTTTGGGCGTTATCTATTAGATATTTCCATTCATTTCTATAGCGTTCAGTCTTCGACATAGGTATCCTCCGCTATCTTACCGTTTTTATCAACGTAGAAGCTTTTTGTTCCGTAAACTTTTCCTAATTCTAAACGGTAATAATCAAAGGCGTACTGCTTTTCTCCGCTTTCATTAGTTGCGGTTACTCGCATGAAATACTGCCCTGCAGGTAATCTTTCAAATTTTGCGGTTGGTATTGAAATATCGGTTTGTTTTACTATTGGATTTGAAAAATTATAATTCCTTGAAAGTTCAAAGGTATATGTAATATCCTCACCCTTAAAATCAAACGAAGCTTCCCATTCAACAACGTATCCGTCGTCCTTTGTTTGCGGAACACCGATATAAAAAGGCATTGGCTTTTTGAGTGACACTTTATAGCGGTTGTAGTTGTCAGCAATTTCATCATTTATGCCCTTAACAACCTTATCATATTCTGTTTTTGTAAGCGGTGCATAGGTTAAATCTCTGCCCCTATAAACGTAAGGCTTTAACAAATTGGCATATTTTTGTGTATATGAATTCACAAGTTCAGGTGTTAGCGTTTGTTTAATATCTTCAACCGCTAAGTCAAGTGCTTTACGGAATTCTTCTGATTTTAAGCATCTTTGGAATAAAACATTACCCCAATAGTTACTGATACCGCTCTCCCATTCCTCATAGTCGGTTCTTCCTACAAGTTTATATTCAGTGCGTCGAAGCATACCGTCAATATCCCAAGGAAGAATATACCATCTATCCACATTTTGCGGGCTGTAAATATAGAAATTTCGGCTCTGGGTATCAATGTTGCCCACCATAAGATTGAATGCCATCCAGTAGGCAATATTTTCCATATCAAACTTTTCTTCTATAATTTTTTCTATGGGTATTGAAAAGTCATTAACCGCTTCAAGCATATTTATAAGCTTCGTATGGTCATCATCGCCCTTAACCTCAAGAATTTCCTCAAACTTTTTAAGGTCATATCTCGGGTCATCTTTTAGCACAATAATATCTTCGTAACGGTAAAACTCACAGAAATTCACCTTATAAAGATGACCTCTGTTATCAAGTCCGTGGGCTTTGAGAGCGGTTTTGTTAAGCTGTTCTACCTGTGTATAGATACCGTAATCCTCAAATTTTGCGCTACCTCCCTTTGTTGTATCTTTAACATAAAGACGCACAAAAGTTGTCCGCAACCCCATTAGTTCATCAATGTGCGAAAGAAGGTCAAAAGCGAGTTTGTTTCTGAATCTCAGTCCATCACCCTGATGCTTATTTAAAGCAATTGTGGTTTGACCGCGCCAATCGCCTTTATTATCTTTTATACTGATTTTATAGTTTTTTTGCGGGTTACGGCTTGAGGATTGGCCTCTTATCTGAACAGTGCAGTTCGGGGCTATCTGTCCATATCCCAACTCTCCGGGTATAAGACCGTTTTTATCTCCTACCTGCAAGAGTCCTGCAACCTTATATCGTTCAACACCCATTTCATCATAATCATATGCCGAATAAGTATTGATTTCTTCCCAAGTATGATTAGTACCCTCGCCCTCATTACCTGTTGATACCGTAAGATACATAGTTACAATCTCAGTGTTGTCATACTGGGTATATAAAAGGTTTTTATCACGGATATGAATATCAGTAGAGGTATCAATATCATTTACATCTACTTTTGTGCCAAGATTGGTATCGGCCGCTTCGTCGAAACCTTTGCATCCGCACAGAGAAATAATAAAAACTAATGTTAAAACAAGTGACAAAACACGTTTCATTCTCTTTATCTCCTTTCGAACCTTTCTTCAAGAAATGCTCCAAGCCTTGCAAAAAAACCTGAGCGATCTTCTGCGACAAGGGGTTGTACCGACAAAATATAGTACGGCAGTCTCTTTGTAAAATAATCAAGCCTTAAAGCTGTAACAACTACAAAAACCATTGCGGCTATCAAAAATCCAAAGCCGTAATAAACATTTGAAAACAGCAGTGACACAAGTGTGAATACTATGGTGGATATTGCAAATACGGCAGTTGTGACACATGCACCTCTATAATCGGTAAAATAAAGTAAGATAAGCATCAGCATATTACCGATAGCATAAAGTCCGTATGCAACACAAAGGGTTCTGAAATATCCTCGCATTATCTCATTAAAGCCGAGGGGCAACAAATCAAGCAAATATCCGCCAAGCGCTATACAAGCGGCTGTAAATAAAAGTTGTTTAAGCGATGTATAAAATATTTCGGTTTTTAGGGTATCCAGCATTTCTTTTTCGGACTGCAAAATATCCTTTATAGTGCCTTTGTCATTATAAAGGCTATAATGATTTCGGTATTTAGGATAGAAATTAACCTCTACCGAAACAACAAAATTCACCGTTGTCATAAGAGCGGTCATAAAGGCAAGTAAAGCCGGAACATCGTGCCACGGAGCACCATAAAAGAGTCCGTGAACGTGAACCTTTATATCAGAAAACCACATAATTACAAGGTGCGAAAACATACCGATGTTCATAAAAAATCCCGAAAGAGCAAGCGGTAAAAAGGCATCTATCCATTTTAAGAATGTAAAAGCGCCAAGAGAGGTGTGTGGAAAATATCTGTGTAATAAAATAACATCCCAAACAAGCATTATACCGTAACCTACAGATACCGCAAATAAAAGCGATTCCACAACAGGAAACTTAAGCCATAAAAGTAATGCGCCAAGCAGTATAGACGCAGCAACCGAGGTTAAAAAGGACATAAAAATTCCTTTGTAGTCTTTAATTGCCGAAAGAAAGCTCATTGCATTCCATACAATTATTAGTTCTCCAAAAAGAACAAAACATAATATTCCCTGAATTAAAGTAGCACCCGAAAACAAAAGGAAAATTCCGTATAAAACACTGCCTACAGCCATCATTATAACCGTAGAGCCCCAAAAGCAAGGCAAAATAGCTTGATTTTCTTCTTCAAACAGCATATCTGCTACATATCTGGTAACTACCATAGAAAAAAAGGATGTTACCGTTACAGAAGCCAAAAGTGTATATGTTATCATACAGATAAGCAGTTCTCGGTCAGCAGTTACTGTATTAAAGATTGTACAGAGTGCCATTATACCAAGGAGCAGAATTACTCCGAGCAACATAGGGCCTGCGCATATAACGGTAGCATAGCCATATGCTTTTGTGGTGTTTAAAACACCCTTTTTATGAAAAAGTCTTTTCAGTTCAAAGCCTATGCCTGCCACTCGGTTTCCACCTCTTTGTATAAATCTCTGTATTTTGTAAGCATTATATTATATCTGAAATACTCATAAGTCCTTCTCTGCCCTATTTCGCCCATTTTGAGGCGTAATTCTCTTGAATCGCAAAGCATTTCCATAGCATCTGCAAGCTTTTCGCGCTGCATGGGGGGCACATAGTAGCCCGCTTTACCCAAGGTGTCGTTAGGGCCGCCGTCTAAAAGCTCATTACAACATCCAACATCGGTAGTAACGCAGGGGCGTCTTGCCGCAAAGGATTCTAAAACTGATAGCGGCTGTCCCTCCGAAATACTTGTCAGCAAGGTAAAATCCAATTTTTCAAAATACTCAATTATATTTACACGTCCCGTGAAAATAATTTTATCTTCTAAATTCAACTGTTTTACAAGGGCGTAGCACTCATCTGCATATTCCTCGTCATCAACGCCTCCCATTATGTGAAGCCGAACATTATCCTTACGGCAGGAAAGTTCAAAGAAAGCGTAAATCATTGTTTTTATATCCTTAATAGGAGCAAGTCGCACAACTGCGCCGATATCAACAATACCGTCCTCCTGCTTTAACGGGATGTCGCAAAGCCTTTCATAGCTTATTCCATTTTCAATTACTCTGCATTTTGAGGGCTCGCATCCCATATCAATTTGGGTATACATTGCTCTTGTAAAAAGAGCAGTTACCCTGAAGGCTCTTGAGTATATTAAATCGGAAAGCATATAGAAAAAGTCTATCCAGTGAGGTTTAAAGGCTCTTGCTACCCATTTAGCACGTATAATTTCTTCCTCACGCTCACGGGTATAAATACCGTGTTCGGTTAAAAGTAAGGGCTTATGATTTATGTGAGCGGCCATTGATGCCAAGAGTCCGCCGTATCCGGTACATATCGCATGATAACAGTCGGCATCAGGAATTTCAGTGCCCATAAGATAAAGCACGGGCAAAAGGCGTGAACGCACCGAATGAAAAGCATCCGAAAAAGCGATAAACGGAAATTCTGTTTTACAGGTTTCGGTTAGCGTTTCAAGAAAGCTCTGACTCTTAAGATAAGACATTGGGTTAATCTTTTTTACCTGATAAAGTTCGAAAAGCAAATCCCAGTCCGGTTTTGCTGAAGACACAAGATCTTTATGGGCATTTTTTTCTGCCTCATTAAAATTATAGTTAAAAATTCCGCTATCCTTGACCCTTAAAGCATCATCAAGAAAAACCTGCTTAACCTCGACCACGTTTTCGGGCAAGGTGTAAACAAATTTATCTCGGTCTTCTGCTTTTGCACCGATAACCCAAAGCACAAACTCGTGCTCCGGCATTTCGGTTATGTACTGATGCATCCAGGTTGAAACACCGCCGTTAATGAACGGGTAACAACCCTCAAGGATTAAACAAATTCTCACTTTTAACTCCTACTTAAAAGATATCGTGACGGTTGCTTTATCTGCCTCTAACAGATATAAATCACCTGTGAGGTGGGTTAGCTTTCCGCCTGTTACAGTATCTGCTTTTTTCTCATTGAACCTAATTAAAAACTGCGCATCGTCATAAAAGTTTTCTATTTCAATGACCATTTTATCGTCAAAAAATCGGGTTTTAGGGGCAACCGCCACAAAACGCTGTACCGCCGCAGAAAATTCCGTTCCCGTAAAGTTGCGGATATTAGGTGCGGAAGTATAAAGCCAGTCAAGATAATTATCAAATCTGTTTCTGAGCTCCTTCCATCCGAGCTCAGCACCACGCTCAACATCAAGGGCGTCATCGGGGTGTGTAAAGTGGTTATTTGCGTAGTGCATATTAAGTTCAGACATTGCACCCATTGTCATAAAATCATCAAGGTCACAGCCTGAAATTATTCGGGGTTGGTCAACTATGCCGTTTTCATCCACCTCAAACTCCTGCAAAAGTGCGAAATCAAGCACATCATCAGGTAGATATATTCCCGAAAGGGTTTTAATATGTGGGAACTCTTTTATAAGCATTTCCCTGCCTTCCTCTGCCAAAAGGTTTGAGGGGGGAACATAAACCGACATATTCACATTGGGGAAAAGCTCATCACAGAAATCAACAAGGTGTCCAAAAGCCTTTTCCATAGATGCGTAGTCTTTCCAGACTTTATAATCATAAATTCCTTTATAATCACGACCTAATGCAAGAGGTTGATGGTTATATCCGTGATATCCGATTTCTCCGCCTTTACGAAGAAGCATATTACCAAAATTCAAAAAAGTTCCTGTATCGGGTGTGGCATCGGTTGTGCCGTCAACAGCATCATCATAGCATTCAATAGCAAGACCGGTATATTTAATTCCGTATTTATCCGAAAGATTCATCATATCGGGCCACCAGATGTTTATGTAAAAATCTCTTATGGTGGTGCCAAAATCCCTTGTTATATACTTACTGTTACCATCAGGGATTTGTGACGGAAAGTCATCGAGATAAAATGTAGATCCGTTAATTACAGGATAGAGTGAAACTTCGCCAAAAAGACTGAGAGATGCTGCAAAAAATCCACGATATGCCTTGTCACACATACCAAAATTGTTTACAACAAATTCGCCTTCACCGTAATTTGCCTTCCATATAAGCGGCACTCCGTTTTTATCACCTTCTCTGGCATAAACTCGGGTGGTTTTGGGATTAAGCTGTACCGTTCTTGCAGATTCGTATGCATCAGTTACGCCGTAAGCTTTACCGCCGCCTATCATAAAACCTTGGTCAACATAAATGTTGTCAACTAAGGTGTATCCATATGACGCCTCAATACCAATTCGATTTTCTATGGCAGAAGAATATGCATTTTTATCGATTGTTAATGGGAAATATACACAACCGCCATCATCGTGCACCCAATCACAAATATCTATAAGCTTTTCACCAACATGTGAAAGGTCTGAAAAAAGAATAATTATAACAGAATAATTTTCAATTTCATTGATTTCTTCATTTGCTAAATCAAGTGCGTTTGTTCCATACTTCATATCGGCAAGTATGACCTCGAACTGCGCAAATGCGTTCAAAGAAGCCTTGTCGTTACTGCTATATAGGAGCAAGGTGTCCTTTTTTATGTTGTTTAAAGCCACCGTTTTTGTAACTATTTTTTCTTTAGGCAATAAAGTAAGTTCCTTTTGGGCATAACGATATCTTACGCCACTTAATTCTATAAACAGAATAATGGCAATCAAAGCAAAAACAAGCACAATCATAAGAGTGCCTTTAAATCTGAAATTTTGTATTTTTGCTTTCAGGCTTCCCAAAACGCCAAAACCTCCTTTGTCTTAGAAGAAAGAAATATGTTTCTTTTGTAAATTTCATTAATGAGGGATTTAATATCCTCACCTCTGCCGAGGGATGCTAAATAATCAAGTCTTGAAAGATAATATTCCTCGCTATCGGGATAGAGCTTTTTCATTTCTTTTAAGGTTATTGATGCTTGAGTAAAGTTTTTCCGTTTCAACTCGTTTTCGATCGCTCTTTTAAAATCGTCTATACCGGGATTTACAAGAGTAATTTTCTTTTGTATAAGGGATGAAAATAATTCACGGTTAAGTACCTCAACCTGTCCCTGCATAAGATTTTGCGACAGGCAGTTCCACAAGAAATCGATATATTGATTAAGAACGGTTATATCATCGGGATTAAGTGAAAATTGTCTTTCAAATTCCTGAAGTTTGTAATCGTTTTCCTTTGAAATTTCCACCATTGCCGTCACAGCATAGTGGACAACCTCGGTATCTTCATTGTTGCCCGCTTTTTGCAAAAACTCAATATATTCTTTAGGATTATCGTTTAGAACATCCATAATAATAGTGCGTCGTTCTTTAGCGGAATTCACTACAAGTGCCTCTTCTATGGGCACCGTACTCACCGAAATCTTTTTTTCATCAACCGTTACACTTCTATATAGCTCAGACTCGAGTTTAAACTTCTCCACGCCGACATCTATACCGTTATCGGCTTCAAAGAGTATTTGAAAATGTAAAATCAAAACAAGTAAAACACCCCAAAAAGGAAGTAAAAGCGCAATAAAGAACATATATTTATGAACTCTTAAAATATTAAATTTAATTCCTAAAAACACCAGAACGCTTAGTATTATATGCACTGCCAAAAGAATTAAAAATAACATTCAGCTTTTCCTTTCTTTATTGTGTCTTAACCTCTACATCCATACCCTCAAAACGAGGTAATATAAAGGGTAAATCTTTTTCGGTTGCGCCCGATAACAACAGTCTTATATTTCCGTCTTCTGATATACCAATAATATCATTAGTGCGGACTTTACCGGCAAGCATTTTATTAATTTCTTCATAAGAATGCCCGTTTAAATTAATTTCCAACATTACAAAATTTGAAACCTTTTTTTCAGCAAGTGCTGCATAGTTATTAACCACCTCGTTAAAGGCATCAACATTCATAATGTGGGTATTAGCGATATACTGTTTCTCATAAACCGCCTGACTATAGTCAAAAGCACGGAGTAAGGACATCTGCACAAGGTCTCTTAAAATTTTGAAAAGATTAACATAGTAAAGAGAACGCTGCTCTATATCGGCACGCCAAAGGAATATAAGCAATACCAGCTCATCTCCCCTGTAAACTCCTGCCGCATACATTGGATATTCGCCCGAAAGGTCTGTGTTTCTAAAAATTTCACCGGTACTGATTTTTTCTATAACCTCTTTGTATGTTTCGGTGGATATTGAACGAGGAACTGTATCAATAATATCACGTGAAGCAACTTCAAGTCGTCCAAAAGTGTTCTGTTTGTTGACAGAATAAACAGTTATATTCTTATTTTCAAGAATTTCTTCAAAGGTTTCCATTATCCGCAGATATAGACGTTGTGGCTCTACAGTGTCAAGTTTTCTTGTTATATCAAAAATTTTACCAAAACTATCTTTTGAACCGATAATCTGCTTTTTAAGGTCGCGTTTTTCCTTGTATGTATCCTCATAAATCTCTCTTGTGAAAATAAGTTTATCCTCAAGAAGCTTATTCTGCTCACCTACAAAACGAATGATATCATCCTTACGAAGTTTTATATATCCGCATAAAGATCCAACAAGGAAGAAAAATACAAACGCCAACCAGTTTGTAGGCTCGTAAAAAATTGTAAGCAGATTAGTACCCGAAGATACCTTTGCCACAAGCCACGATATACTGCTGAGTGCCGCTGCTGACATACCAAAGCTAAGGCCGTGAACGGTAGCCATTATAACAATATAAGCCATTCTGAAGTCTACAATAGAAAAAATAACAGCCGAATCGGTAAAATAAAGCAGAAGTTCGGTTACTAAAAACAACAGTATAAGTTCTGCTATCTTTACAAACAAACTGTGTTCTTCTATCCACTTTTTGATTTTTTGCCAAAGAGTAAGGGTTTTTTCATGTTTAGATATTAAATATTTCTCATACTCTTCCTCTAAATCTTCAAGAATAGAAATTCTTGCAAACCAACCGTATTCGTTTCTTAGTCCCCTATTATTAAGTTTGATTATTCCGCTCTCAGTAGTTCCAATGAAATCAAATTTAGCAGCAGTATTTATCTCTTCTACCCTCTTACAGAAATCCGAGAAATCAACATTAAAATCGTCCCCTACAGACAATATACCGCTTTGGCATTTCCAGTTATCGATAATTCGGGAAATGAGCTTTGAAAGGTCCAAAAGAGATATGAAATGCATTTTAGATGAAGGCTTTTCATTAAGAACAACCGTCTTTTTATTGTGAACTTTTTCAAAAACCTTATAGAGAAAATCTTTATTATATACACCCGAATAAAGATAAGGTATTTGAACTGTCTTTATATCAAGCGAATAAGATTTTGCATAGAACTCGCAAAGTTTTTCCTTAGCCGAACAAAGAATTGACCTATCGTTAGCATTTTCAAATGAAGAATCTAAGGAGGAAAGATAAAGAATTCTGATATCTTTATTTGCTTCCTTTGAAAATTCCAAAACCTCTCTTAATTCTTCGGCATCGTTCTTCTCGGTGGTGTGATATGTAAGATCCCCTGAAAAATAAACAACAACATCAAAATCATAGGTTTCAAAAATCGCCTTAACAGAAGGCTTTTTAATGCGGAAAAGTTTAATTCTGTCTGCTGAGCCAAGCACCGTGTTTCCAACAACTGTAACCTTACTGTTAGGAAAAGCATCTTCAATAAACTGTTTTGTTAAATATTCAGTATTACCTATACATAAAACACGAGCCGGTGTAAATCCCACATTTTCAGAAACTACAGAACCTGTTTTATAAAGTTTTTCGCGTAAAGAAACCAACGAACTGTGATTTACAACTCTCAAAAGAGCATCGATTAATTTTTCATTAAAAATACCGCACATACCACTGGAAATCATCTGGATGGCAACGTCCTGCGAAAAAGCGTCCTTATAACTACGGTTACTGGTTAAGGCATCGTAAGAGTCAGCAAGAGATACCACCTGAGCCGACAAAGGTATTTCATCACCTTTAAGTCCATCAGGGTAACCTGTGCCATCATATCTTTCGTGATGATAACGTGCAATTTCTGCGGCATATTGTTTTATTTCAGAGCCTACAGAACTAAAATCACTGTTTTTTATAATCTCTTCACCAAAAAGAGAATGTTTTTTCACTATATCGTATTCTAAAGGTGAAAGTTTGCCCGGAAAATCAAGTATGCTCTTCGGGATTTTTGACTTTCCTATATCATGCAAAGAAGAAGCAATAGAAATCGCATTTATTTGCTCTTTTGAAAGAGAACAACAACCTATTTCACAAAGCTGAGTTAAGATTAATTCGGTTAGCATTCTCACATGGTAAATGTGGAAACCGCTCTCCCCATTTAACTCTTCAGGAATGGAATTTTCACTAACACTTACAAGTGCCAAGGTGTTAACGTTATCTTTTGAGTTAAGCACCAAAATATTATTTTCACGTTGCACAAAATCCACTCCTTTACAATTAAAAAAGTTATATTTTCCCTAATATAACATTATAATTCAAAACCTAATATTTGTCAACGCAACTATTGCAATTAATATGTATACCATTGCAATGAGTGCCCAGCTACCTTGAAGGCAAGTCCGTAATTGAAGAATTTTAACAGCTAAACCCCTTATTCAAGTTTGAATAAGGGGTTTCTTTAAGCAAACACGAATAATCCGAACCTGATTTTAAAGGCTCAATTTTCGTCTTTGCATTGTTAAAATACTCGTTAATCCGTCAGGATTAACTGCGTTTTGTGCCTCGCACAGCCAAAAATTCAACTCTTTAAAATTCTGCG
>JAFVIF010000002.1 GCA_017474125.1 Clostridia bacterium | reverse complement strand
GTGTAACAAGTATTGGAAGTTTTGCATTTTATAATTGCTCCCTTACATCAGTAACCATACCCGATAGTGTAACAAGTATTGGAGGTTCTGCATTTGAAAATTGCACCTCCCTTACCTCAGTAAACATAGGAAATAGTGTAACAAGTATTGAAGATTATGCATTTTGTGATTGCACCTCTCTTACATCAGTAACCATACCCGATAGTGTAACAAGTATTGGAATTACTGCATTTTATGATTGCTCCTCCCTGACTTCAATAGAAGTTTCCGAAAAAAATCAAAACTATTCTTCAGTTGATGGAGTTTTATTTAATAAAGCTAAAACAGAACTTATTTGTTATCCTGAAGGTAAAACTAATAAAGATTATACCATACCCGATAGTGTAACAAGTATTGGATGGTGTGCATTTTCTTATTGCACCTCCCTTACCTCAGTAACCATACCCGATAGTGTAACAAGTATTGGATATAGGGCATTTGATGATTGCGACTCCCTAAAAACCGTATATTATCGAGGAAGTGAAAATGATAGGAAGAATATAACAATAGATTCATATAATGAAGATTTAACAAATGCTACCTGGTACTATAATTCCTGTATAGGAAGCGCTGAGCATAATTTCGACAGTTATAATATATGTACTGTATGCGGTGACAAAAAGTATGTTATTGGTGACTGTAACGGTGACTATAACGTTGACACCACCGACCTTGCGGTATTAAAGCTTAACTTGGCAGGAATCGGAGAATTATCCGACACGGGTAAATTAGGCGCAGATCTTAATGGTGACGGTAGTATAGACACCACCGACCTTGCAAAGTTAAAACTCAAGCTTGCAGGAATTGAATAGTTAAACAAAAAGAGCTTTTGGTATCCAAAAGCTCTTTTTTAGTATTCACTTGGCGCTGTGCCCATACTTTTTTTAAAGGCGTGGGAAAAAGCGTATATATCGTCGAAGCCTAAAATATCGGATATTTCCGAAATGCTGTAGGCTCCTGATTCTAAAAGGGAGCAGGCCATTTTTATTCTTAAATTATTCTTATAGGTAATGGGGGAGACCTTAAAGGCTTCCTTAAACAGTCGGCGGAATTGTGATTCACTTAAACCGCAAAGAGCGGCAAGCTCGGCGGTATAAACCTTTTCGCAATACCCCTCCCTTAATCGGTAAACGGCAGGAGCAAGCCTTTTAATAATACTTTCCTCCTGTTCTTCTTTGTCGCTGTCGTTAATAAAAGCAAGCAATGAAAGCAAGCTGCAAATTCGCTCAATTTTTGCTGAAAGACTGTTTATTGCAAAGGATTTAAGTATTAAAGAAAAATGCTCGGCTGTTTTTTCAGGTGTGTCACTGCAGGCAAGCACAGGAAAGGGGGAAAAAACCGACTTCTTTCCGCTTTTACCTATTATATCAAACTCAACCGAAAGCGCCGATATCTCTCGTGAGGCTTTGTAGGAATAACTGCAGCCTTCGGGCAAATAAACAATATCCCTTTCTCTCGCAATCATTTCCTTGCCTTTTATATTAAAACGTATACCGCCGCGCACCACGTAAAGCAGGGCGGAGGAATGTCTTAATGCAACGCTTTGAGGAGTGCGCATGGGAGGAGCAAAGGCAGAATGAATTACAATGCCTGCACCATCGGGAGTAAAGCCGTCAAGCTTCATAATATCACCTCGCGATTATTGTAACATAAATGACCGAATTTTACAAATAAAACTTGAATTTTGCATTTAAAATATTTTCCTTTAATAATATAATTGTCTTGAACGGAGGCGGTTTCGTGAAAACAAGGCTTGTTAACGGTAACGTTTATTTAAACGGCAAATTTGTAAAAACCGACTTAACCTTTGATAAAAATATTATTTCCGTGGGTTGTGATAATTCGAATGCGGATAAAATAATCGACTGCACCGATAAATTTATAACCCCCGGCTTTATTGATATACACATTCACGGACGCGAGGGCTTTGACGTAACCGAAAACTGCAAAGCGGTAGCCGAGCTTTTACCCCGTTACGGTGTTACATCATTTTTACCCACTACTCTTACAAAATCTTACAGCGACACCTTAAAAGACCTTTCGGTTTTATCCGATTATATTAATAATCAAAAGAGCGGAGCAGAAGCGCTGGGTATATACAGCGAGGGTATTTTCTTTTCCAAAGAAAAATGCGGCGCTCAAAACCCCGAAAACATAAAAGTAGAAATCGACTTTGATTTTGTCAATAAAATGCTCGCTGCGTCAGGCGGCAAATTAAAGGTAATGGCTTTTGCTCCCGAAAATAAGGGCTCGGCAGAACTGACGGTGCTTTTAAAGCAAAAAGGCGTTCGTTCGTCTATGGCGCATACCAATGCTCTTGAAAGCGACGTGGAGCCCTGCCTTAAAAACGGACTTGACGGCGTTACCCATATTTATAACGGTATGCGTTGGATGAATCATTTGGAGCTTGGCGCAAGCGGTGTCGGTGTGTTTAACGGTAACCTTTATGCCGAGCTTATTACCGACGGCTTCCACGTAAATAAGGAGTTTATTAAAATCCTTTTTGCCGTAAAGCCTATTGATAAAATTCTTTTTATAAGCGATAACGTACCCCTTTCGGGACTCCCTGAAGGTAAAAGCGATATGTTTGGTGTTCCCGTTAAAATTCTCAGCGACCGCCTTGAGGTAGATAACAATAACGGGGTATATAGCCTTGCAGGAAGCTGTCTAAGGCTTTGCGACAGTATTAAAAACGTGCACGCCTTTACAGGTATTCCTTACGAAAAGCTTATAAAATGCGTAACCGAAAACCCTGCCGAATATATAGGCGTTAACGACCGTAAAGGAAGTATTGAGGTTGGATTTGATTCCGATATCAATATTTTTGATAAAGATTTTAATCTTATAAAAACATTTGTAAAAGGAGAATTAGTATGATACCCGAGTACAATCTTATCCCACCAAGTGAATTAGGTAAAGGCAGTAACATTAAGTTAGATGTTTGCGAATGCGAGCAGGACCTTTACTGGAAAATGGCAATTGAGGTTTTTGAAACCATTAAGGAAAATAACGAAAAGGGCGAGGACACCGTTATGATCGTTCCCTACGGTCCATTAGGCCCCTACAGCCGTCTTGTATGGCTTGTTAATAAGTACCGCTTAAGCCTTAAGCGTTGTCACTTTATTAATATGGACGAATATTTAACCGACGACCTTAAGTATCTTGACAAGAGCGATCCGTTATCATTTAGAGGCGGTATGGATAGAATTTTCTATAACCTTATTGACGATGAGCTTAATATTCCCGAGGAGCAGAGAATTTTCCCCGACCCCGAGCGTCCTGAATTTATTGAAGAATATATTAGAAAACAGGGAAAACTCGATATGGCATGGGGCGGCGTTGGTATTACCGCACACTTTGCCTTTAACGAGCCACCCGAGCCCGGTGAGACTATGAGTAACGAAGAGTTTGCCAATCTTCCCACCCGTGTTCTTCAAATTGCAAGAGAAACCCTTACCATTAATGCGTTTATGAACTGTGCTGCCGACCTTGACGGTATTCCGAAAAACTGCATTACCGTTGGTATGAGAGAAGCCTTTATGGCAAAGAAGGTAAGAATGTGTATGCCGAGAGACTGGAATGCGGCCGCGCTCAGAAAAATTCTTCACGGCCCCGTTACCTGTAAAATTCCTTGCTCACTTTTCCAAAACCATCCTGATGCTAAAATATACGCTGCAAGCGTAGCACTTGCTTCCCCTATTCCCGAAATCAGAATATATAATAAATAAACTAAATTGCCCTCGTTCAGAGGGCAATTTTTAATTCGCCATTTGTGAAAAAAAATATTGAAAACTAAAAAAATGTGTAATATAATACTAAGGTATTCTGTATAAAAAGGTGATTTTTATGATTCGTATCGGTATTTTCGGCTACGGCAATTTAGGCCGTGGAATAGAGGCGGCTGTTCACAAAAACAGCGATATGACCTTGGCGGCGGTGTTCACCCGTCGTGAGCCCTCTGCGCTTAAAATAAATACAGACGGTGTACCCGTTGTTCACGTAAGCGAGGTAGAAAAGTGGACTGATAAAATCGACGTTATGGTGCTTTGCGGCGGCAGTGCTACCGATTTACCCGAGCAAACGCCTGCATTGGCAAAATTATTTAACCTTGTTGACAGCTTTGATACCCACGCTAAAATTCCCGAGCATTTTGAAAAGGTTGACAGTGCTGCTAAGGAAAACGGCAAAACCGCCCTTATTTCTGCGGGTTGGGATCCGGGTATGTTCTCTCTTAACCGTCTTTATGCCGCTTGCGTGCTTCCCGACGGTAAGGATTATACCTTTTGGGGCAAGGGCGTTAGTCAAGGACACAGTGACGCTGTAAGAAGAATTGACGGCGTAGTGGATGCAAGGCAGTATACCATTCCCAAGGCTGAAGCTTTAGAAAAGGTGAGAAACGGCGAAAATCCCGATTTATCTACAAGAGATAAGCATTTAAGAGAATGCTTCGTCGTTGCCGAAGAGGGCGCTGATTTAAAGAAAATTGAAAACGAAATTAAAACTATGCCTAATTACTTTGCCGATTACGACACTATTGTTCATTTTATTACTATGGATGAGCTTAAAAGGGAACACAGCGGTATTCCTCACGGCGGTTTTGTCATAAGAAGCGGAAAAACAGGCTTTAACAATGAACACAGCCATCTTATTGAATATAGCCTGAAGCTTGATTCTAACCCCGAATTTACTGCAAGCGTTATTGCCGCTTACGCAAGAGCTGTTTATAAGCTTTATAAGGAGGGTGCAGTAGGCTGTAAAACCGTATTTGATATTGCTCCCGCTTATCTTTCCGGTTTAAGCGGCGAGGAAATCAGAAAGAATTTGCTTTAAAAAAGAGCCCAAAGGCTCTTTTTTAAAAAGCCAAACCCCTTGACAAAGGTGAAAACAGGTATATAATATAGTTTGTAAGCGAGGAAAGAGATTTTGAAAATTTGCTTTTCCTCGCTTTTATTTTTTGAAGGGTTTTGATTATGAAGGATTTGGTAGGAAAAACCGTAGCCGTTACCGGAGCTACGGGGGGAATTGGACTTCCGCTTTGCAAAAAGCTTCTTGCTCTCGGGACTAAGCTTATTCTTGTTGATAGGAATAAGAATAAATCCTTGGCATTGAGGGATAGCTTGTTAGAACAGTTTGAAAATGCCGAAATTTCACACGTTACGGCTGATTTAGCCGATATAAAAAGTGTGAAAAGCGCAACAGAAGAGCTTTTAAAGCTTGATATTGATTATTTTATTCATAATGCAGGCGCCTACAGTATTCCGCGTTACATTACCGAAAACGGTTTTGATAACGTATTTCATATTAACTTTGTCGCTCCTTTTTATATGATTAAAAAGCTACTTCCTTTAATAAAGGAAAAGGGTGGCAGAATAATTGCAACGGGCAGTATTGCTCACCGCTATAATAAAACGAATGTGGCGGACTTTGATTTCAGAAACAGCAAAAAAGCAAGCTGTGTTTACGGTAATGCCAAGCGTTTTCTTATGTTTTCTCTTTATAAGCTTTTTGAAAACGAACAGGAATATTTAAGCATTGTTCATCCCGGTATTACCTTTACGGGTATAACTGACCACTACCCAAAGCTTATTTTTGCTTTAATTAAGCACCCAATGAAGATTATATTTATGAAGCCTAAAAAGGCGTGTCTTTCCACCGTCGAAGGGCTTTTTACTCACACCCCGTATTCTTACTGGATAGGCCCTCGGTTTTTTGATATATGGGGAAAGCCCAAGCTTTCAAAAATTAAAACCGATAAAGATGAAGTAAACGAAATTTTTAATAAAGCGGAGGAAATTTACTGTGAACAGACTAAAGAATATTAACCTTTTTTTATTTGATATGGACGGTACTCTTTATTTAGGGGACAGGCTGTACGATTTTACAAAAGAGCTTTTAACCACAATTAAGGAGCAGGGTAAAAGCTATATGTATATGACCAATAATTCTTCAAAAAGCGTTAAGGATTATATTAAAAAGCTTGAACGCTTAGGGATTAAAGCAAACGAAGAGGAATTCATTACATCCTCTCAGGCCACAACCTATTACCTTAAAAATAAATACCCAAACGAAACAATATATGTTTGCGGAACGCAGTCTTTAAAGGATGAATTTATAAAGGAAGGCTTTACACTTACCGAAAAGGTTGACGATACTACCCTTATAGTTATGGGTAACGATACCGAGCTTACCTTCAAAAAACTGCACGACGTATGTAAAATTCTTTTAACCAAGGAAAATATTAAGTACGTAGCAACAAATTTAGACGTGGTTTGTCCTACCGAGTTTGGAAGCGTGCCCGATTGCGGCAGCTTTTGCGATATGATTTATAACTGTACCGGCCGCCGCCCCGAGCTGGTTGGTAAGCCCGAGCCGATTATGCCTCAGCTTGCTATGGAAAAAATGAATTGCACAAAGGACCAAACGGCGGTAATCGGTGACAGAATATATACCGACGTTAAAAGCGGACTCAATGCAGGAGTGCTTAGTATTCTTGTTATGAGCGGCGAAACCACCGAAGAAATACTTAATAAAAGTGAAGATAAGCCCGATTTGGTCTTGAAGGATTGCGGCGAAATAACTAAAGCTCTGCGTGACTGACACAGAGCTTTTTTGTTTACAAAATTATACCGACATTTTATACAATAATGCATTTACAAAAAAGCTGAGTGTGATATAATTTAAAAAGATTTTAATAAATGGTGTGAGATTATGGGTTATAATATTTTAGCTATAGGCAACAGTTATTCTAATAATGCTATTTACTATATTTCGAGAATTGCTGAAAGTATGGGTAAAAGCGTGTCGGCAACAAGCCTTTATCAGGCGGGGTGCCCCTTTGAACGGCACGTGCAGTTTTATAATAACGATACTAAGGCGTATAAATTTTACGTGGATGCAGTTAATATAAGCGGCACAGGCTTAAACACTATGAAAGAGGTATTTAAGCTTAAAAATTTCGATTATATTACTATTCAGCAAGCACCTGCAAGAGCAACGCTGTTTTCCACCTACTGGACCGAAGAACACCCTTGGCTTACAGAGCTTTACGATATAATTAAAAAGCACCAGCCTAACGCCAAAATTATAATTCATCAAACCTGGAGCTTTTCACATAAAAGCGCTACCGAAGGCACCGAATGGTGGGCAACTACCTATAACAACAGTAAAGAAATGTTCTTGCTTATGAAGGACGCTTACGAGCAAGCGGCCGATAAGCTTTCCATTGATAAAGAAACGGGTATTATCCCTGTAGGAAAAGCCATTCAGCTTGCCAAAGACGAATACGGCTACAGCGACAGCTATAATATAGGATATTCGCGTCTTTATCCGCCCGATTCCAGTGACGAAAACGCCGCGAAGCACTGCGAAAACCGTGCTCTTTATACCGATAATATTGACCATTTAAATCATAGAGGCAGATACCTTGCAAGCTGTGTTTGGCTTGAAAAGATTTTCGGGTACGACTGCCGAACCGCTACCTACTATCCAAAAGGTGTGCTTAGTGAAGAGGACTGTGTGATTTTACGTAATATTGCTCACGAAGCCGTAACAGGTGAGAAGGCTTATATAAGCGGTGAATGGAGAGCCATTCCCAGCGGTGACGGAGTTGAAATCGTTCATTTTATGGGAGTCGTTCCCAAAAACGGAATTATTAAATTGCCTGACACTATCGAAGGAAAATCGGTTAAACGAGTAAACGCTACCGCCTTTAAATATATTGATGGAATAAAGAAAATTGTGTTACCCCATACTCATATTATTTATGACGACGGTGCAATAAACCAATATAAAACAATGAAGGAGAAATCAAAATGAAAAGGGCTTTAAGAGGTTTTTTGTGTATTGTTATGAGCTTTTTGATTTTATGCGTCGGACTTCCCGTCTGGGCAATAGAATCAGAACCTATCAAAATCCTTGCTATAGGTAACAGCTACAGTAATAATACTACCTACTATATTTCCCAAATTGCAGAAAGTTTGGGTAAAAAGGTAACGGCAGTAAGCCTTTACGACGACGGTTGTCCCATAAAAAGACACGTTGAATGGTATAATACCGCCGCAAAGGAATATCAGTTCTACGTAGATGGTGTTAATATTACGGGAAGTAATAAGCAGACTATGCAAGAGGTATTCGACCTTGCCGATTTCGATTACGTTACCATTCAGCAGGGCCCCGGTCCCGCTACCGATTTCTCTACCTATTGGACAGAGGAAGAGCCTTGGCTTACTCAGCTTTACGATATTATCAAGAAACACGAGCCTCAGGCAGAAGTTTTAATTCACCAGACCTGGAGCTTTAGCGAAACCGACTGTCTTAACGGTACAAGGTGGTGGAGTACAACCTATGATAACAGCCTTGAAATGTATAAGCTTATTGAAAACGCTTACGAACAGGCGGCTGATAAATTAGGTATTGATAAGGAAACGGGTATTATCCCCACAGGCAGAGCTATTCAGCTTGCCAAGGATGAATACGGATATTTCGACGGCTATAACCAAGGTTATGCTACCCTTTATCCTGCAGATTCCAGCACTGAAAATGCCGCAAAGCATTGTGAAAACGGCGCTCTTTATACCGATGATATTAACCACTTAAACCACAGAAGCCGCTATATTGCAGGTTGCGTATGGCTTGAACAGATTTTGGGTTACGATTGCCGTGAGGCTACCTTCTATCCCGAGGGTGTGCTTACTGCTGAGGAATGTGTAATTCTTCGTAATATTGCTCACGAAGCCGTAACCGGCGAAAAGGCATACGTAGAAGGCGATTGGCGAGTACTTCCCGACGGTGACGGAGTAGAGCTTGTGCACTTTTTGGGAACCGTTCCTAAGGTGGGTACAGTCAGCGTTCCTGCAGAGGTTAACGGTAAAAAGGTAACAAGAGTAGACGACACCGCCTTTAAGTACGTTGACGGAGTTAAAAAAGTGATTTTGCCTAAAGATGATACCATTGTTTATGAAGATGGCGCTTTGGATAACGTTATTGTTTTAGATAACGTGTGGGACGGAACTCCGGCGAGACCTACAAAGGGTATGGGTAGTGAAGAACTGCCTTTTTTGATTGAGAACGGAAGTCATTTGCGTTGGGCGGTAGGCAACACAAATAAGGGAGTTTACTTTAAACTTACCCGTGATATTATCCTTAACGACATTGAAGTGGACGTTGAGAATGGCGTGGCTTATACCACAAGTTCGGTTAACGAATGGTTTTCAAGCGGAAAAACAAGCGGTACTTACTTTCAGGGTATTATAGACGGTGACTATCATAAAGTTTACGGTCTTTATATAGATGAAGATTTTAACAATACCGAACAGGTATGGAATATCGGCGCCGCTCTTATTCCTCGTGCAGGAAACGGCGCAACCATTAAAAATTTAGGAATTGAAAATTCTTTCGTTAAGGCTGTCGGCGGTACTGCCGCCGCATTTATAGGTACTACGGGAAGCGGAGTTTACGACGTAAGCCTTGAAAACTGTTACGTTGGCGAAGACGTATACCTTTACGGTGACGATGCAGGCGCATTTATAGGCGCAGGTAACGGTTTGGGTTATACTAACGGTATAACCGACTGCTATAGCCTTGCAACGGTTGGCGGTACGCTTTACTACGGTTCTATAACCGGTGGTGTATGGAGCGGTCAAAAGTGCCCCGTAACCAATGTATATACTAATAATTCCAATTTTTACGGTCACGGCTCTCAAACCTTTAATGATTGCTTCGCCATTACCGAAGCCGATTTAGGCAGCAGTACCTTTATGACCAAGTTTGCCGCACTTAGTGACAGCTTTACCTTTGCAGATGGGCAGTACCCTGTACTTAAATCCTGGGCAGGTAAGTCGGATAAAATTTGGTCGGGCTTTGCGGTTAACACTTTAAAGGGCGACGGAACCGAAGGCTCACCTTACTTAATCAGCGACGGCGAAGGACTCGCCTATGCAATTCTTAATTGCGGAACAGGTAAATACTATAAGCTGACAAACGATATTTACTTAAACGATATAAATGCGGTTGACTGGGAAACCGCCGAAACAAAGGGTAATTACGTTGCTTCAAGCTGGCTTGAAGAGGTTACCTTCAACGGTTATTTCGACGGTGATGGCTACATTGTTTACGGTATTTATTACCCTGAGGGTAACGGTAAAGAAAGCGCAACCTTCAGAAACGCCGCTTTGTTCCCAATGATAAACAGCAATACCCATATTAAAAACGTGGGTGTAAGATATTCTCATATTGAAATTTTTGGTCACGCTTCGGGTATTGTTGGCTTTATTAAGCGTAACGATACTAACAAAAATATAGTTATTGATTCTTGCTTTGCCGATAATACTAACTATATTGTTCACACCCGTCAAAACGAGGCCACAGAATGTTCTTCTTCCGGTATTTTGGGCGGTACTTTATTTACTCCCAATATCGCTATTTCCAATTGCTATTCTTTAGCAAATCTTTCAGGTCCTTATAATAATGCTCAGATTATTGGTTCAACCTGGCAAGTTCCTGACTCTGTAAAGGTTGAAAATTGTTACAGTATAGGAAAACTCTGGTTAAACGGTTCTGCTGCTGTTTCACCTAAAACTATTGAAAACTGCTACTCTACCGTTGCTCCGGGCTCGTATGCTGTTTGGAATCAGATTAGCAATACTGATATGCAGGGCGAAAACGCACTTACAAATATGCCCTTAGGGGATAAATTTGTTGCTACCGAAACCTACCCAATATTAAAGGTGCTTAAAAATGTTGTTCCCGTACCTCCCACAGAGGATGAAGAGGAGGAAGAGGAAGAAATTATTAAGATTCTTGCTATAGGTAACAGCTACAGTAATAACACAACCTACTATATTTCCCGAATTGCAGAAAGTTTGGGTAAAAAAGTAACGGCAGTAAGCCTTTACGATGACGGTTGCCCGATTGACACGCACGTTAAATGGTATAACACAAAGGCTAAAGAATATCAGTTCTTCGTGGACAGTGTTAATATTACGGGAAATAATAAGCAGACTATGCAGGAAGTATTTGAACTTACCGATTACGATTACATTACCATTCAGCAGGGACCCGGTAAGGCAGCAGATTTCTCAACCTATTGGACAGAGGAAACACCATATCTCACTCAGCTTTATGACATTATTAGAGAAAATGAGCCTCAAGCTGAAATTATGATTCATCAGACCTGGTCGTTTAGCGAATATGATGCAATCGGTAATGCTCCTTATTGGCACGTTGCGTATGAAAACAGTTTAGATATGTTCCAACGTATTGAAACTAATTACGAGCGCGCTGCCGATATGTTAGGTATCGATAAAGAAAAAGGTATTATACCAACCGGTAGAGCTATACAGCTTGCAAAGGATGAATACGGTTATTGGGATGCGTTTAATCCCGGTTATTCTTCACTTTATTATGCCGATGCTTCTATTGAAAATGCCGCTAAGCATTGTGAAAACGGCGCTCTTTATACCGATAATATCGACCACTTAAATCACAGAGGCAGATATATTGCAGGCTGTGTATGGCTTGAACAGATTTTGGGTTACGATTGCCGTGAGGCTACCTTCTTCCCTGAAGGTGTATTGACCGAAGAAGAGTGTGTAATTCTTCGCGCTATCGCTCACGAAGCCGTAACCGGCGAAAAGGCATACGTAGAAGGCGATTGGCGAGTACTTCCCGACGGTGAAGGCGTTGAAATAGTTCACTATATGGGTCAGATTAATAATAAAGTAGGCACTCTTACTGTTCCTTCTACCATAAATGGTAAAAAGGTTACCCGTGTTGATGATACTGCATTTAAGTACGTTGAAGGACTAAAAAGTCTTATTCTGCCTGATGACGATACAATCGTTTATGAAGAAGGCGCACTTGATAAATACGTTGTACTTGAAAATATATGGGATGGTACTTCCGTTAAACCTACAAAGGGTGAAGGAACTGAAACATCTCCGTATTTGATTGAAAACGGTAGTCATCTTTATTGGGCTGTTACTAATAAAAATGTTGGTGTGTACTTTAAATTAACCTGCGATATTACTCTTAATAATATTATTGTTGATACCGAAAACGGCGTTGCTTATACTACCGATGACGTTAACGAATGGTATACGGGCGGAGGTAGTGAATCGGGTGCTTTTGCAGGTATCATTGACGGCGACTATCACACAATATACGGTCTTTATATAGATGAAGATTACAAAAATACCGAAAGCTCTTGGAAACTTGGCGCTGGTCTTATTGCTTACGGCGGCAATGGTGTAACAATAAAAAATCTTGCAATTGATAATTCTTATATCAAAGCAGTCAGTGCAAGTGCCTCTGCATTTATCGGAACTACGGGAAGCTATCACAAGATTGACGTAGCAATTGATAGTTGTTATATCGGTAAAGACGTATATATTTACGGTGGCTGTGCAGGTGGATTAATTGGCGCAGGTAACGGTACGGGTTACGTAACGGGTATAAGCAACTGCTATAGCTGGGCTACTATTGAAGCATCTTCTGATTTCTTTGGCGCTATAAGCGGTCAGGTTTGGAGTTGTCTTGACGTTCCCGCTACTAACCTGTATTCTCCAAACGTTCAGCTTTACGGTCAGCATCCTATGGCATACGTTGATTGTTATGCTGTAAGCAGAAAAGAAACCTATAGCAAAGAAACAATTGTCAGCGCTTCCCAAATGGTTGGTCAAACCGCTATGACCAAAATGGCAGGTCTAAGCGATACGTTTACTTTGCCGTCTAACGGATATCCCGTTCTTAAGGCGTGGGTAAATAAGACTGACGATGTTTGGTCAGGATTTGCTGTCAATACTCTTGAAGGTGACGGAACCGAAAGCTCACCTTATCTTATCAGCGACGGTGAGGGTCTTGCCTATGCAATTATTAATGGTGGTAAAGGCAAGTACTATAAATTGACTAATGATATTTACCTTAACGATATCAACGGTGTTAATTGGGAAACCGCAGAGGCTATCGGCAATTACGCTCCTTCTGAGTGGATTGACGGCGTAACCTTTACAGGTTATTTCGATGGTGACGGACATATAGTTTACGGTATCTATTATCACGCAGGCAACGGCAGGGAATTGACAGAATCCGGTTATGCAGGACTTATTCCGTGTATAACCAAAAATACTCACGTTGTTAACGTTGGTGTAAGATATTCTCATATTGAAATCTTTGGACGTGCCGCAGGTATTGTTGGCGGTATTGTACGTGATTCTGCAAGTGTAAATATTCTTATTGATTCCTGCTTTACCGATGAAACGGTATACGTACATCATACCAGACTTTACGAAGCTACAGGTGTTTGTTCCAGCGGTATTTTGGGCGGTACTATATTAACCCCCAACGTAAAAATTTCCAACTGTTATTCTCTTGCTAACCTTAGCGGACCTTATTCAAATAATAAAATAGTTGGTTCTACTTGGGAGGTTCCCGAAACCTTCGTTGCCGAAAATTGCTACGGCGACGGTGCGCTTTGGCTTTGTACCAGCAAGGGCAATGCAATGAAGACGGCATATAACTGCTATTCTACCGTTGCTCCCAATGCTACCTACAATACTTGGACACAGCTTACCAAAGAACAAATGCAGGGCGAAAACGCACTTACAAATATGCCCTTAGGGGATAAATTTGTTGTAACCGACGGTTATCCCATGCTTAAGGTGTTCTTAAAAGAAACGGCAGAAGTACTTCTCGGAGACGTTAACGGTGACGGAAAG
>JAFVIF010000050.1 GCA_017474125.1 Clostridia bacterium | reverse complement strand
CCAAGGGTAATTGAACATATTCATTGCAATGATATCGAAGTTGCAAAATAACGTTTTAAGACGTTTTTTTGCAACATAGAGCCGATTTTATCGGCTTCGTCGAGAAATTGAGTGAATTTCTCGACATTCGATAGTCATTATGAATTTCTTCGGAGTTGATATAATAAAAGGCAAAATTTTGCGGTGCTCTACCGTTTTTTATAACCCAAAAATTCCCGCTTGCGTAATGCAAACGGGAATTTTTGGTAATGAACAAAACAATAAAAATAAGCTGTTATTAACAGCCTTTAATCCTCAACATACTGCATGATATCTTCAACGTTGCAATCTAAAATCTTGCAAAAGATTTCAATAGTGTGGGTGCTGACGCTTTCGTTGCGTTTGAGTCGGGTGATTTGGCCCGGACTTACGCAATATTTTTTGATAAGTGCGTATTGGGTGACACCTTTTTCTTTCATTGTTTGCCATAATTTGTCATAGGAAATCATAAATACCAAACCTTCCTATTGACATCTTAACCCATAAAGGTGTATAATGATATTAACCAATAACGGTTAATATTTCCAGCGTTTTTATTCGTTAAACGCTATTGGGGATAAAAATATGAAAGGATGAAAACTATGAGCGAACCTATTATGGAGCAAGAATTAAACGAAGTGGAGAACGAAGCGTTAGAAAAAATGAGCCACGGTCTTAAGGAGATTTGGAAAATCATTATTTTCTGCTGCATAGGCTGGATACTTGTTGTTGTAGGTATGAAGGTTAACCCTTTGATTGCCGTTGTCGGCGCCTTGGTTGTTTCGGTTCCTTCGGTTATTGCTGTAAGACGTTACGGTTTTAAAAACATATTCAATTACGATTATCAAATCGTTACCACCTACAAGGACGGTCACAAAACCTACGATGCCGACCTTGGCGGTAAAATGGGCTTACTTTTCCTTCAAATAATTTTGACTATTTTTGTTGGAATTATTCTTACCCCTATAAGATACATTGCTTATTGCATTAAGTTCAGCGCTAATTGCAAAAAGCTTAATTGGAAGCCTGAATTTAAGCTTGGTATTTTATTCCCCACAGTTGTAGGTGTAGGCGTATTTATTCTCGGAATCGTTGTAGCTAATTTCATTTAAGCACTTAAAACTAAAATTCCCTCGGGATTTCCGAGGGAATTTTTGCGTTTAACCTTCCTTTAAATCCTTAACCGTGTAGCTTAGCTTATCGTTTTCAATATAATTGAAAAGCTCGTCTAAATTATCGGTAATTTTAAAAAGATCCAAGCAGTTTTCTTTAATAAAGCTTTTGTCGATAGCGCCCTTCATAACTGCGAAAAGGCTGTCGTAATAGCCCATTATATTATATATGGCTATTGGCTTTTTATGACGGCAAAGCTGTTTTAGAGTGAGAATTTCGAAAAATTCCTCATAGGTGCCTATACCGCCGGGGACAACGATAAACGCATCGGCATTGTCCTCCATAAGCTGTTTTCTTTCACGCATGGTTTCGGGCTCCAAAAGAGTGTCGCAAAAGCCGCAAATTGCTTCAATATCTTCATCGTCGAAGAATTTCGGAATAACGCCGAGTATTTTGCCGTTTGCCCCTTTAACGCCCTTTGCTACTGCACCCATAAGGCCGTTTCCGCCGCCGCCGAAAACAAGAGAATGGCCGCGCTTTACCATTTCTTTACCCATTTCTTCGGTAATATCCTTATACTCTTGGTCTATGGTAGGTGACGCTGCACCGTATACACAAATTCGCATAAAATCAATTCCTTTCGAATATATTATACCAAAAAAAGGCATTATAATCAATAGATAAATCGTTGACACGATTAATTTGTAGTAATATAATAATTACTGCGGCTAAATTTTAATAAGAAGTGAAAAAATGAAAAACAAAACTGTAAAAATTATTGCCTTGATTAGCTTTATACTTTTTTTGCTTAGCGGTTGCGCTGAAAATAGGCCTGCCTCTTCGCCCTACAACTCGTCGCCCCTCGGTGTGATTTCATCATCAACAAATGATTCTTGTGATAGTGCCGATAGCGAGTCTTCACAGCCGAGCAGCAGTACACCGTCGGAAAATAAGGACAAAAATAAAAATAACAGTAGTAAAAATAACAGTCAAAACAATAACCAAAGCGGCAGTCAGGAGCCTGATAAAACTCCGTCGGAGCTTTATCCTGCCGCGCTGACTCAAGGAGGAACTGTTATAGGAACTACTTCTAAGGGCTATACCATAACCGAGAAAAACGGTGTTACCTACGTTAACGGAATTTTAGTGGTTAATAAAACCTATTCCTTGCCTGAAAATTATGCGTCGGGACTTAATTCCCTTAGCAGTAAGGCCTTTAATAAAATGAAGGCGGCAGCTAAAAAGGATGGAATTTCTATATGGATTTCTTCGGGCTACAGAAGCTATAAATCGCAAAAGAAGCTTTATGATTCTTATTGCTTGCGGGACGGCGCCGCGGCGGCTGACAGGTATTCTGCGCGTCCCGGTCATTCGGAGCATCAATCGGGCTTCGCCATAGACGTTAATCTTGCAAGCACCTCGGCGTATGAGGGAGCATATAAAAGGGTTGGCGAATGGTTAGAGGCTCATTGCGCCGAGTTCGGCTTTATTATTCGTTACCCAAAGGGTAAGGAAAGTATTACGGGCTATCAGTACGAGCCGTGGCATATACGCTACGTGGGCTACGACCTCGCAGTTGCCATTACCCAAAGCGGACTTACTATGGAGGAGTATTTAGGTATTACCTCCCGTTATGAAACCGCGCCGCCTATTGACGATAACCCGTCGGAAGGGGAGGGAAATTTCTCTTCTGAACCCGAGGATGGCTCGTCGTCGCTTCCCGAGGATGAAGGCTCTTCTTCCGAAAACGGAGAATCGAGCGAAAATAGTAGCAGCGAAAATTCTTCGGAGGATGTAAGCGATTCTACCGAAACTGAAAACAGTAGTGAATAAGTGTTAGCTTAAAAAAGAATTGGAGGATTTTTAAAAATCCTCCAATTCTTTTTTGTATTTTATGGTCAAACCGCCTTTTTTAGCTGCTCGCGGAGAGGCATTAAAATGCTTTTTATATGCACGGAAAAAGGTTGCGTAATCCCTAAAGCCCGATTTTAAAGCCGCCTCGGTGGGCTTCTCTCCGTTATTTAATTTTTCGCGGGCAAGGACCAACCTTTTTACGGTTACGTATTCCCACAACGTAGTTCCCGTGGATTCCTTGAAAATTCTGTTCAGGTGATTCTGACTTATAAAAAAACGATTGGCCAGCGTAGAAAGAGAAATTTCCTCGGTGATGTGTGAATTTATGAAGTTAATAACGTCGGTTGCTTTGTCGGTTGTAGGCTTATCGCATAAATTGTCGGACATAAAGGCATCGTATAATTCGTCAAGAAAGGGGAGAAGCCAACAAAGCTTTCGATACGAGTCTTTTGCGTCTATAAGCTTTTTTAAATAGAAAACCATATTGTTATTTTTGATTGTGCTTGGACGGTACAGATTTCTTTCTCCTACCGCTCTGTTATAGAAAGGGGTAAGAAGCTCGGCAAATTCGGGTGTGTCCGGTAAATCGAAGTTGACGATAATACGTTCGTAGGGTGCATCCGATTTAATTATTAAATGGTGAAATTCGTTTTTTCTCATTATCATAATATCACCGGGCATTAATTTGTACCGGTTGCCTTCTACCGAATAATTTGCATTTCCTGAAAGGAAACACAAAATTTCACATGTATCGTGGGTGTGAAGCATGGAAAAAGCTTTTTGTGAGGGCACTTCGGTTCTGTGTCTGTTGGAGCTAATTAAAAAATTCATAGTATCACCTATACTGAGTATATATCAAAATGTTTATTTTTGCAATGTTTTTTTGGTTTTTTTTGTAATTGCCACTATGAATAATATGTGCTAAAATATAGTCAAGGAGGCGATATGATGAATATATATGCTTTTGCCGATGAGGCAAGCTCAATTATTGATGAACAAATAATTGCGATGAAACGAAATAAGCTGCAAGGCCTTGAAATAAGAAACGTAGACGGAACGAATATTTCCGATATAACCCTTGAAAAGGCTAAAGAGGTTAAGGAAAAGCTTGACGCTAACGGTCTTGTTACCTGGAGTTTAGGCTCTCCTATAGGTAAAATTAATATTATTACCGATGATTTTGAAAAACATCTTGAAAAGCTTCATCACACCTGTAAAATAGCAAACGTTTTAGGTGCTGAAAACATTCGTATGTTTTCCTTTTATTATCCGGATGATATGAAGCCCGAGCAGGTGAAGGATAAGGTTTTCGATTGTATGAAAAAAATGCTCGACGTAGCAAAGGAATACGGTGTATATCTTTGCCACGAAAACGAAAAGGGCATTTACGGTGACGTAGCAACCCGTTGTCTTGAATTATATAAAGCCTTTCCCGACCTTAAGGGTGTGTTCGATCCGGCGAATTTCGTTCAGTGCGGTCAGGACACAAGGGAAGCCTTTGAAATGCTTAAGGATTACGTTTATTATTTACATATTAAGGATGCCCGTGCCGACGGTAACGTTGTTCCTGCGGGTGAGGGTGTAGGTAATATTCCGTTTATAATAAAGGAATATGCAGCCCGCGGCGGAAATGCAGTTACCTTGGAACCGCATTTGAAGGTGTTTGAAGGCCTTAAAAACCTTGAAAAAGAGGGCGAAAAAATTCAGGTAGGTATTACGTCTTATGCAAGCGGTGACGAAGCATTTGACGTTGCAGTTAAAGCTTTAAGGAGGATTTTATAATGAGAATAGGAGCACAGTTTTATACTATAAGAGAGTTTTGTAAAACTCCCGACGATCTTGCAGAGTCGCTTAAGAGGGTTGCTGATATCGGCTATGAGTACGTTCAGATTTCGGGCACCTGCGAATATGAGCCTTTGTGGATGAAGGAGCAGCTTAGCAAAAACGGTCTTACCTGCGTGCTGACCCACACTCCTGCCGCTAAGCTTTTAGAGGACCCCAAGCAGATAGCCGAAAACCATACCGTCTTCGGTTGTGACAAAGTAGGCCTTGGTTATTTTACTTTTAATACCGAAAAGGGCGAAACACCCAATTTACTCGCCGAAAAATATTTGGAGGTTGCAAAGGTATTAAAGGAAAACGGAAAGTACTTTATGTACCATAATCACGCTCAGGAATTTTCAAAATTTGAAGGCAAGGTTGCCCTTGAACATTATGCAGAGCTTTTCCCTGCAGACCTGATGGGCTTTACCCTTGATACATATTGGGTACAAACCGCAGGCGGTGACCCCGCACAGTGGATAGAAAAATTAAGCGGCAGAGTTCCTTGCATTCACCTTAAGGACCATACCTTCGACCGCAAAATGGCTGTTGTTGGTGAAGGCAATATTAACTTTGACGCTGTTTTTGCCGCCGCTGAAAAGGCAGGCACACAGTATATGCTCGTTGAACAGGACGACTGCAACGGAGAAGACCCGTTTGACTGTTTAAAGAGAAGCTATAACAATTTAAAAGCTATGGGCTTTAAATAAGGAGAATAATTATGGAAAAAGTAAGACTTGGTATTATAGGCTACGGTAATATGGGTACTACCCATGCCGACAATATTTTAAAGGGCAAATGCCCCGATATTATCCTTACTGCTATTGCCGATATTAAGGAAGCACGTCTTAGCGCAGCTAAGGAAATTTTCGGAGACGAGGTTGCTTATTTTGATAACGCTATAGCAATGCTCGAAAGCGGCAAAATTGATGCTTGCCTTGTTGCCGTACCTCACTATGACCATACCACCCTTGCTATGGAATGTATGAAGCGCGGTATTCACGTTATGGTTGAAAAGCCTGCAGGTGTTTATACTAAGCAGGTTGAGGAAATGAATGCCGAAGCCGAAAAGCATCCCGAGGTTGTTTTTGGTATGATGTTCAACCAGAGAACAAACTGCTTATACAGAAAAATGCGCGAGCTTATTAAATCGGGCGAATACGGACAGATTAGACGTACCAACTGGCTTATTACCAACTGGTACCGTCCTCAGGCTTATTATGATTCGGGCGATTGGCGTGCTACCTGGGCAGGCGAAGGCGGCGGCGTTCTTCTTAATCAGTGCCCCCATCAGTTAGACCTTTGGCAGTGGATTTGCGGTATGCCTGTAAAGGTACTTGCAAAGCTTAAATACGGTAAGTGGCATAATATTGAGGTTGAAGACGACGTTACCGCTTTCGTTGAGTACGAAAACGGCGCAACAGGTGCCTTTATTACAACTACCGGTGACGGCTTCGGTACCAACCGCTTCGAGGTTCAAATGGATAAGGCAAAGCTTGTTGTTGAGGACGGAAAGCTCAGAGTTTGGGAATTCGAAATGACTGAGCAGGAATTCTCCGCTACCAATAAGCGACCCTTTGTTTCTATTCCTAAAAAGGAAATTGAGGTTGAAACCGATGGCTTAAACCTTCAGCACGTAGGCGTTATGAACGCTTTCGCAAATAAGATTTTAGGCAAGGGCGAGCTTGTAGCCGAGGGCTACGAGGGTATTAACGGTCTTACCCTTTCTAACGCAATGCACCTTTCCGACTTCTTAGGTAAGGAAATTACCCTTCCCATTGATGCCGACCTTTATAAGGCTGAGCTTATGAAGAGGGTAGAAGGCTCTGTTAAAAAGAAGAAAACTACCGAGGTATTCGAGGATAACACCTCTTCCTTCGGCAACGTATAATTTTTAACCCCATATAAATACAGAAAAACATACAAAATCGGCAGTTTTTAATTGTAGAAACTGCCGATTTTTTTAATTTTCCCAAAATTCTTTGTCACAAAATAGGTTTTGCTTCGTTATATATATAGAAAGCATTAACGGGATTATTCGTACTTGCTTAAAGGGCATGCTTGAAAAATACGGTAAAACAGAGTATTATTATATTAAGGAATTAAATAACACAGGGGACGGTTCCTTGTGTTTATTGGATGGGATGCAACCGAGTTTTGGCGAATCCTAACAGAGTGAGAGGATAAATTATGAGAAAAAACAAAATGCTTTTGCTACTTATAATCGGCATATTGATATTTGCTGTTTTTGCCGTAATAGTGATAACTATATTTAATTCTGTTTCAAACAATCCAATAGACAATCTTTCGATAACCTATATACGAAACAGTACCGATATACAAAACGAATATGGCGAAATCATTTCTATTGGAAAGAACATTTTATATGAAACTAAAAATGACGAATCTACAATAAAGACTCCATATACTATAGAAACAGAAACCGGGCGTGTTATAGCGTATGTCACTATTTTGAAATGCGATGAAGAGTGGAAGGCTAGTTCATTAGAAGTAATCGAGGTGATACCAAAATGAATGATAAAATCAAAAGGATATTAGCTGCAATAATTGATTTTTATATTATTTGTTTTTTATCTTCTGCTTTTATCGGTGTTTTTACATTAGGAAAATTTAGTATCACGCCATTATCTATAATAGTGTATCTAAGTATTTCTCTCTTGCTTCTACTGTTCAAAGATTTTACATTTAAAAATACAAGTATAGGAAAGCGGATTTTTAAACTTAAAGTTACAAAAACAGACGAAACAAAATTGATGATTGTTGATGGCATAAAAAGAAATATACCAATTATAATTTTATTGCCGGTGGAAGTTCTTTTGTTAATAATAAATAATAGACGAATCGGTGATATTTGGGCGAAAACCTCAATCGTTTACAATAATTGCAATATTAACAAAAGAAAAGATTAAATTTTCAATCAGGGGACGGTTCCTTGTGTTGGCAAAATCAGTTACTCTTGATATAATATTCGATAACACAGAGAACCGTCCACTGTGTTCTCAATCAAATAATATGTCTGTTTGAATGAGGAATGGATATGAAGAAAAGATTTGTTAAAACGGCTACAGTACTGTGTTCAATTATATTGCTTGCTGGTGCTATTTTTACGATTGGATTTAAATCGTCATTTGAGGACAGCTACTATTCGCGGTTGCTTATAGACGCTATTCGTAATGAAGACTGCGGCGTGGTCGAAGAAATACTTGCAAAAAGACCAACTTGCGTAAATGCTCCACATTCAATGATTCCGGTAGGTCTACACACTTTTATAACAGAGCACAGGATGAATTATCCGTTGATTGAAGCGTGCGCCACAGGAAATGTTGAAATAATCAACGCACTTATCGAGTCGGGAGCAGATGTAAATTTAAATAACGGATTAACTCCACTTTCTATTACTTATAGCAGCAAAGTAAGACAGGGGACGGTTCTCTGTCTTGACGAATTGGTCATTTTATAACACAGGGGACGGCAAGTAGTTGCTTTGCAAATGATGTTGTGTTAAACACAACTGATGTTACGGCTTTGCCGTAAACGATGTTGCCTAACGGCAAACGGGAACACAAGGGGACAGCTTCTTTCCGTTACAGGCACCCTTAAAGATACCATCGGTCAAAAATCAATAAAATAAACAGTGAGAATCAAACGTTCTCATTTTCTTTGAATTATTAACATCAAATTATTGACATCATAAGTATATTTGTGTATAATTTGGGAAGAAAAAATCACCTTGTTAGGAGCGCTTTATTATGAAAATGCTGAGTATAGGAAACAGCTTTTCTTGCGATGCTTTGGCTTATTTCAGAGATATTGCAAAGGAAGCCGGAATAGATGTTGAAGTATGGCATATGGCGATAGGAGGTTGCTCGCTGGAGCGCCACTATAACAATATGAAGGCTGATATGCCTGCGTATAATTTTTTGGTTAACGAAGAACACAGACCCAATGCCTCTTTGGCGCAGGTTATTGAAAAAGAAGAATTCGACCTTGTTACCGTTCAGCAGGTCAGCCATTCGAGCGGACTCTATTCTACCTTCCATCCTTATATCGACGAGTTTGTTGCCTACATAAGAAAGCATCAACCGAAAGCAAAGCTTTGGCTTCACAAAACCTGGGCTTATGAAAAGGATAGCGGACACAGCGGTTTTAATAATTACTGTAAAAATCAACAGCTTATGTATAATGCAATATGCAGCGTTTACGAAAGAGTTGCAAAGGAAATAAGTGCCGACGGTATAATTCCTTCGGGTGACGTTATTCAGTCTTTAAGAAACGAGCCCGAGTTTAACTATCCTCAAGAGCCGAGCCTTTGCAGAGACGGTTTCCATATGCATTTGCTTTACGGCAGATACGCCGTTGCAGCAACCTGGTTTGAAACCTTACTTAAGGGAGATATTAGAGAAATCAGTTTCTTGCCGCCCGAAGAAATTGTCGGAAAGCTTGGCGAGGGCGCTTTACGCAGAATAGAGCTTATTAAAAAGATTGTTCACGAAATCTGCACCAAATAATTTATTAACGGTTGCTTTTTATTTTGCGATATGCTACAATATTCGACAGAATAATAAAAAAAGGAGCAAACTAAAATGAAAAAGTTTTTTCAGGATTTTAAAGAATTCGCAATGAAGGGCAATATTCTTGATATGGCAGTCGGTGTTGTTATCGGTGCCGCTTTTAAGGATATTGTTAACGCTCTCGTTAATAACATTATCACTCCTCTTATTGTGCTTATTACAGGTAAGAACAGCCTTGAAGCTTTAAAATGGGTATTAAAGCCCGAAATTCTTGATGAAGCAGGCGCTGTTGTTGACCCCGGCGTTGCAGTAGAGTACGGTATTTTCCTTCAGGCTATCGTAGACTTCCTTATTATTGCCTTCACTATCTTCGTGATACTTCGCGTTATGATGAATACTCAGAAGAAGCTTGAGGAGCTTCGCCATAAGAATGACGAGCCTGTTGTTGAGGAAGCACCTGCCGAGCCCGTAGAGGATGAGGTATCCCTTCTTAAGGAAATCCGTGATATGCTTAAAGAGGATAAAAAAGAATAAGTTTATTGACAAAAATGCATTAATATGATAGAATATTTTTGCTGAATGAGTAATGGAGACGCAAAAGCTACAGTTAGCTGTGGTTTTTGCGCCTTTTTTTATTTAAAACTAATGCTTTTAGGGTGATTTTTATGACGCTAAACCAGTTTAAGGATTCTCTTGAGCGCTTCCCACTTATAGCGACGGTACACACCGACGAGTTTAACCGTGCCCTTAATTCTCCTGCAGAAATTCTCTGCCATATGAAGGCAGATTTGCTTACTATTCAAGAGGTTATACAAAGGGTACACGAAAAGGGTAAATATATTTTAGTTCATATCGACCTTGCCGAAGGAATTGCAAGCGATAAAACAGGTATACAGTATTTAAGAAATCTGGGTGTTGACGGTATTATAAGCACCCGAGGAAAGCTTATACGTCAGGCAAAGGATATGGGGCTTATTACCGTACAAAGGTTTTTTGCTCTTGATTCTCAGGGTATTGAAAGCATAGAGGAAATGCTTTCGGTTTCTTCACCCGATTTTATTGAAATTATCCCGGGTGTAATAGGAAAGGTTATTTCCCGTTTCGCTTCCCGCGGTATTCCTGTAATTGCAGGCGGTCTTATTGAAAGCAAGGCTGAAATTACCGAAGCCATTTCCTGCGGCGCAGCTGCCGTTTCAACGGGTAAGGAAGAGCTTTGGTATCTATAATTATAATTTTCAAGGCGGTGACATTATGATTCCCGAAAATTTTGTTGAAATATTAATTCGTTTTGCTTTATCGGTGTTGCTTGGCGGTATTATAGGTGTAGAACGCTCGGGCACCAACCACGATGCAGGACTCAGAACGCACATTCTTGTTTGCCTTGGCAGTACCTGTGTAATGGTAACCAGCGCGGCTCTTGTAAAGGATTACGGCGGCGACGTTATGCGTATAGCGGCGCAGGTAGTAAGCGGTATTGGCTTTTTGGGCGCAGGCTGTATTTTGGTACACGGTAAGCGTATTCGCGGTCTTACCACTGCGGCAGGGCTTTGGGCAACCGCCTGCCTTGGTATTGCCATTGGCGCAGGCTATTATTTTATAGCCGTAAGTATGGCGGTGCTTGTTATTGCTGCTATGCTTGCATTACACCCCGTAGCTGATTATATTCAGCGTAAAAGCAGAGAAAAGGTGTGCCGAATAAGAATTTATCCCGAAAATCCCGAGGATTTCGGTAATGCATATAAATACATTACCGAGAGCTCTTTTCACGTAACGGCTATGACCAGAGAAAGCGACGGCAGTGTTATTGTAAGCGTTTCCGATTCTGATGATAGTACGGCCGACCTTATTATAACTTCACTTCTCAGTGATACAAGTATTAAAAGAATAGAAAAAATTTAAGAAAAGGTGATAGAAATGGTGTATGATGCGGTCATTGTAGGTGCAGGAGTAATCGGCGCCATGGCGGCAAGGGAGCTTAGCAGGTATAACCTTAAGCTTCTGATTTTGGAAAAGGAGAGCGACGTTTCCTGCGGAGCAAGTAAAGCCAACAGCGGTATTATTCACGGCGGCTTTGACCCTGAGCCGGGTACGTTGAAGGCGTTGCTTAACAGCCGCGGAGTTGAAATGCTTTATAATGCGGCAAAGGAGCTGAAGGTGCCTTTTGAAAACAACGGCTCTATTGTTTGTGCCTTTGACCAAAAGGGCGAAAGGGAATTAGAGCGTTTATTAAACAGAGCCAAGCTTAATTTAATACCAAACGTAAAAATAATAAGTGGAAATGAAGCGAGAGAATTAGAGCCTGCTTTATCCGAAAAAGTGACCAAGGTGTTAGTTTCGGATACTGCAGGCATTATTTGTCCTTATGAGCTTACTATTGCCGCTGTGGGCAATGCAATGAAAAACGGGGCAGAGCTTAAAAGGAATTTTTGCGTAACTGAAATAAAGAACGAGGAAACCTATTTTACTCTTTATTCTCAAAGCGGCGAAGCCGTAAAAGCCAAAAGAATAATAAACTGCGCAGGCTGTGCGAGCGGTAAAATCGCCGCCCTTGCGGGGGATAACAGTATTGAAATAATTCCGAGAAAGGGCGAATATATGCTCCTTGACAAAAATGCAGGCGGCTTGGTTCGGCACACCGTATTTCAGGTGCCTACCGAAGCAGGTAAGGGGGTACTTGTGTCTCCTACCACCCACGGCAATTTACTGTTAGGCCCTACTGCTGAAGTGTGTGAGTCGGAAAACGATACCGAAACCACGGTAAAGGGTATCGGCGAGGTTATTAAAACCTCGGCATTAAGCTGTGGCGAAATTGACTACCGCGCCGTTATCACTTCCTTTACGGGAGTGCGTTCCTCGGTTAAAACCGGTGATTTTATTATAGAAGCAAGCAAAACCGTAAAAGGCTTATTCAACGTTGCGGCTATCGATTCTCCGGGGCTTACCTCAAGTGTTGCCATTGCAAAATATGCAGTTGAAAAGCTTATTAAGGACGGAATGAGCCTTACGTTAAAAGAAACATTTGACGGTACGATGGAGGATCCGCACTTCTTTTCAAAAATGAGTGATGCCGAAAAAAATGCATTTATTGCCGAAAATCCTGAGTACGGCAAAATGGTTTGCCGTTGCGAGCAGGTGAGCGAGGGAGAAATCCGCGCCGCTTTAAGGCGCGAACCGAAGCCTGTTGATATCGACGGCATTAAAAGGCGTACCCGTAGCGGTATGGGCAGATGTCAAGGCGGCTTTTGTATGCCATCGGTAATGAAAATTATCAGCGAAGAAATTGGCGTACCTATGGAAAAGGTTACTAAAAAGGGCGGAGCCTCGTCTCAGCTTACGGGAAAGCTTTAAGGGGGTAGAGTAATGACTGAACACAGTATAGTAATAATAGGCGGAGGCCCTGCGGGTATGGCGGCGGCTGTTGCGGCATACGACTGCGGCGTAAAGGACGTGCTTATCCTTGACAGAGAAAAGGAGATGGGCGGTATTTTGCGCCAATGTATTCACAGCGGCTTCGGTCTTCATAAATTAGGACAGGAGCTTACAGGCCCCGAATACGCTTCTCATTATAAAAAAATGGTGGAGGAACGCGGCATTACCGTTATGTGCGAAACCACCGTTACCTCTTTGACAAGTGATAAAATAATTACCGCTCAAAACAGTAGCGGTATACATAAAATAAAGGCGGAGGCAGTAATTCTTGCAATGGGCTGCAGAGAACGAAGCCGCGGTGCTCTTAATATAGCAGGCAGTCGCCCTGCAGGCGTATACAGCGCAGGAACTGCTCAAAGGCTTATTAACTGCGAGGGCTATAAGGTGGGAAAAACCGCAGTTATATTAGGCTCGGGAGATATTGGTCTTATTATGGCGCGCCGACTTTCCTTAGAGGGTGTAAGGGTTGAAGCTGTTTGTGAAATTATGCCGTACTCGGGCGGTCTTACCCGCAATATTGTGCAATGCCTTGACGATTTTAATATTCCCCTTTATCTTAATACCACCGTTGCCGAAATACACGGCAAGGAAAGGCTTAGTGGTGTAACCATAGCCAAGGTGGATGAAAACCGTCGTATAATAGACGAAACAAGGCAATATATTCCCTGTGACACCCTTTTATTGTCGGTTGGACTTATTCCCGAGAATGAGCTGACAAGACAGGCAGGAATTAAAATTGACCCTGTTACAAGCGGTGCCGAGGTAAACGAAAACCGCGAAACCAGTGTGGAAGGCATTTTTGCCTGCGGTAACGTTTTGCAGGTGCACGACCTTGTGGATTACGTTTCGGACGAGGCTGAAATTGCAGGCCGAGCCGCCGCAAGCTTTGTTAACGGAAATTTAAGTAAGGAGTCATTCATTCCCTGTAAGGCAGGAAAGGGTGTTCGTTACGTATTGCCCCAAAGCATTAGTAGTGAAAAGGCTGATACCGATTTGTATTTCAGAGTTGTTGCACCTCAGGGAAAAACCGAAATAAAGGTGTATGCTGACGATAATTTGATTAAAAGCGAAAAACGTATACGCGCAGTCCCCGGTGAAATGGAAAAGGTCACCCTTAAGGCTGATGCCATTAGTAAGGCGGGCAGTATTACGGTAGCGGTGGAGGAAATATAATGGAAAAGAAATTAATATGTATTATATGCCCTCGTGGCTGCGAGCTGACCGCAGATATTAACGGGGAAAGCGTGAGTGTTTCGGGCAACGCCTGTAAGCGAGGAATGGAATACGCAATGTCGGAATGCATTAATCCCCTTCGTACCGTTACCTCTGTTGTAAGGGTAGCAAACCGCAACGATACAATGGTAAGCGTAAAAACCACTTGCGGTGTTCCAAAGGCAAAAATTGCCGAAATAATGTCGGCTATAAGGGAAAAAACCGTTGAAGCTCCCGTAAGAGAAGGACAGGTAATCATTGAAGATTTATTCGGCGCCTCTCTTATTGCAACCAAAAACATACCGTAATTTTAGACCCGAAGCGTTGCTTCGGGTTTTTATATTGAGATTTTTAAAGTTTTGTGGTAAAATAAACTGAATAAGCAAACACGGATTATTCTTGTTTGCTTAAGTCGGAGGTGAAGGAAAATGAAAATATCGGTAGCCATGGCAACCTATAACGGTATGCGCTTTATTGAAAAGCAGTTGGACAGCATAAGGGAACAGTTTTTGCTTCCCGACGAAGTAATTATATGTGACGATTGCTCCACCGACGGTACTGCCGATTTTATTAACGAATACATTGAAAGGTATTCGCTTTTCGGCTGGAAGCTTTTTAGAAACAGTGAAAATTTAGGCTTTAAAAGAAACTTTTTGCTTGCTCTTTCCAAAACGCAGGGGGATATTGTTTTTCTTTGCGATCAGGACGATTTGTGGCAAAGGGATAAAACCGAGAAGATGAGCCGCATTATGGAGCAAAACAGCGGTATTTTCGCCCTTAGCTCCTCCTTTACCTTTATTAATGAAAATGATACCGAAATAAATAAAAGCGGTGAAGCCTTAAACCACGGGCTTATTAATATTAAAAACGCAAAAAGCAGTTTAATAAGCGTTCCCCTAAGAGTAGCTATGCACAGCAATATTTCCCCCGGCTGTACCGCCGTCGTAAGGAAAGAGCTTATTAACCTTTTTTGTGAAAAAAGCGATTCTGTCTTACCTCACGACTGGGAAATTAATATTGTTGCCGCCGCAAAGCAAGGGCTGTATTTTCTAAACCAAAGCCTTTCCTTTTACCGTATTCATTCAAGTAATGCCTTAGGTCTTGATTCGGCTGCAAAGGACCGCATAGGCATAGGGGAGGAAAAGCTTTCTGCCGCTGTTGCTCTTTGCAGGTATTATGATTATTCCCACCTGTGTTCTATGCAGAAAAAGCGACTTTTTGCCTTAAAAAATAAAAAGCCCTTTGAAATTCTTTCCCTTATTTTTACTTCAAGGGAATACGCCCGTTACTATTCCTTTAAGGAACGGGTGGGAGATTTTGTGTTTACTTTAAGATAAGCATAACGCCTACGGGTGATGACAAACCGAAAAGTGCCGAAAGAATGCCGTTTTAGGCAGGTTCGGATTATTTGTATTTGCTTAAGCAAATATTTCTCTTGTTTATCTTAGTATTTTATGATAAAATTATTATATATGTTTTTAAGGAGTAAGTATTATGAGTGAAGTAACTCTTGAAAATAAGAAAAAGGTATTAAGCTGTATTCAGCCCAGCGGTATTCCTACCTTAGGCAATTATTTAGGCGCACTTAAAAATTGGGTCACAATGCAGGAGGAATACGATTGCACCTTCGCAGTGGCCGATCTTCACGCTATTACCGTAAGGCAGGAGCCTGCCAAATTAAGAGCACAAATTTATTCGATGTTCGCTCTTTTTCTTGCTTTAGGCCTCGACCCCGAAAAGAGCACTCTTTTCATTCAGTCGCACGTGCCTGCTCACAGCCAGCTTGCTTGGGTGCTTTCCTGCTATACTCAGTTTGGCGAGCTTTCCCGTATGACTCAGTTTAAGGATAAGTCTGCCCGTCACGCCGACAATATTAACGCAGGCCTTTTTGCTTATCCCGCCCTTATGGCGGCCGATATTCTTCTTTATCAGCCCGATTTCGTACCCGTTGGTCACGACCAAAAGCAGCATCTTGAAATTACTCGCGATATTGCTACCCGTTTCAACAATATTTACGGTGACGTTTTCACCATTCCCGAGCCTCTTATAGGAAAAAGCGGCGCAAGGGTAATGTCGTTGCAGGACCCCACCAAAAAAATGTCTAAATCCGATGAAAACCCCAACGCCTTCATATCTCTTCTTGATTCAAGAGAGGATATTTTACGGAAATTTAAGCGCGCAGTTACTGACAGCGAAGCGCGTATTTGTGTTGCAGAGGGTAAGGACGGTATTAATAACCTTATTGATATATACAGCGTTGTGTCGGGGCTTAGTGTTGACGAAACCGTTAATAAGTTCTCCGGCTGTGGCTACGGTGAGTTTAAAATGGCTGTAGGCGAAGCCGTTGCCGATTGTCTCGACCCTGTAAGAGAACGTTATAACGAGTACATTGCCGACAAAAAGAAGCTCGAGGAGCTTGCCAAGCAGGGAGCAGAAAAGGCTTACTATGCTTCAAGGAAAACCATGAGCAAGGTTATGAAAAAGGTCGGTTTCGTGCTATGAGATTTCCTTTAGCGGGAAACGGCGGTGTGAAGAAGGCTATTGAGCAGGCTATACTGCAAAACCGACTTCCCCACGCCATAATTATAGAAGGGGAAAGCGGAAGCGGAAAAACCATGCTTTCCCGTTTCCTTGCCGCCGCGCTTCTTTGCGAGCAGGCGGAAAATCCTTGCGGAGCTTGTCGCGCCTGCACCCTTACAAAGGCCGGCACCCATCCCGATTTGTTTATTACCGAGCTTGAGGATAAAAAGAAAAACATTTCGGTTGAGCAAATCAGGAATATGCGAAACGAAGCGTATATTCGTCCACAGCTAAGCGACCGTAAGGTATTTATAGTCGAAGAAGCCGACACAATGAATCCTCAATCGCAAAATGCAATTTTAAAGGTGTTGGAGGAACCGCCGGGGGACACCGTTTTTATTCTTAACGTGCGCTCCCGCGCCGCACTTCTTCCTACCATTATTTCAAGGTGCGTTACCTACACCCTTTATGATCCCGATACCCCCGAGGCCGCTGCTTATATTTCCGCTAATTTTGATATGAGTGAAAGCGATGCCGTAAACCTTTTAAACCAAAACGGAAAAAGCATAGGCAAGGCAATATCCGCAATGAAAAGCAAAAAGAGCGGTACCTACCAAATGGCGGTTGATTATTTGTATTTGGCTGAAAACGGCTCCCTTTACGAGCTTATTGCAACCACAGCGCCCCTTGAAAAGGAGCGTGTCAAGGCTTCGGAATTTTTTGGGCATTTATCGTTTTTGCTTATGGGCAGAATAAGGGAGTCAGCCGTTAACGGCAAAAGCACAAAAAAGGAATTCCGTATGTATAACGTCTGCAAGGAGGCCGAGGCGGCTTTGCAGAGTAACGTGAATTTACCATTGCTGTTTTGTACGACGGCTTCTAAATTTAAATCTAAATAAGGAGTTATTATGACCGAGGTTATATCTATTAAGTTTAAATCCGACGGTGCGGCATATTATTTTGATCCCGACGGCAAGGAGTATACCGTAGGCAGCTTTGCCGTGGTTGAAACTGCTCAGGGTATTGAATGCGGTACCGTAAGCGAGGCTAACCACAGGGTTGATGACGAAAAGATTGTTCAGCCCCTTAAAAAGGCTTTACGTCCTGCTAATGAAAGGGACATAAAGAAAATGGAGGAAAATAAGGCAAAGGCTGTTGACGCTTTTAAAATTTGCGAGGAAAAGGTTATTGCCCATAAGCTTGATATGAAGCTGATTGAAGCGCAATATTCCTTTGACGGCAGTAAAATTATATTTTTCTTTACCTCTGACGGCAGGGTAGACTTTAGAGAGCTTGTAAAGGACTTAGCGTCTGCTCTTCATACCCGTATTGAGCTTCGCCAAATAGGTGTGAGAGATGAAGCGAGAATGCTTGGCGGTATAGGAATTTGCGGTCAGCCCTTTTGCTGTGCGAGGTTTTTAAACGGCTTCCAGCCTGTTTCAATAAAAATGGCAAAGGAGCAGGGGCTTTCTCTTAATCCTACTAAAATTTCGGGTAGCTGCGGAAGGCTTATGTGTTGCCTAAAATATGAGCAGGATGCATATGAGTACCTTCTTAAAAGAACTCCGCCCGTTGGTGCTACCGTAAAAACCGAGGCCGGTATCGGTGTTGTTACCGACGTGAACGTAATTACGGGAAACCTTACGGTGAAGATAAATGAATCGGAAGGCTTGCCCCATAAAACTCACCGTGACAAGGTAACCGTTTTGTCTAAGGGCAAGGGCAAAAAGCCTAACGAAAACGATAAAACTAATGGAGAAAATGCTGAATAATAAAAATTACTTGCATTTTTCAAATTTTGTAGTACAATATACTATGGTACATACCGAATAGGCTTGTGCCTTTTAAGTAACTGACAGGAGGTGTACTGGAATGGCTTACAAAATTTCTGATGAATGTATCGGCTGCGGAAGCTGCGCTGCCGGTTGTCCTGTTGACGCTATCGCTGAGGCTGACGACAAATATGCAATCGACGCTGATAAGTGCATTGATTGCGGCGCTTGTGCTTCTACTTGCCCCGTTGAGGCAATCGCTGAGGCATAATTTGTTATGAGCATTCCGGTTACACTTTTACCGGGAATATTCGCACAGAGAATTTTTAAAATTCTCTGTGCTTTTATTTTTGTATTTTTATATATAATGCTTGATTTATGGCGCTGTTTGGTATAAAATATATAGGTAAAATATACTGCCCTTTTTGGGCGTACAGGAGGAAAATAAAATGTTAGTATCCGCTAAGGAAATGCTTACCAAAGCAAAAGCAGGCAAATATGCCGTAGGTCAGTTTAATATCAATAATCTTGAATGGACCAAGGCTATTCTTCAAACCGCTGAGGAGCTTAAATCTCCCGTTATTCTCGGTGTTTCCGAGGGAGCAGGTAAATATATGTGCGGTTATACCACCGTAGTTGGTATGGTTAACGGAATGATTAAGGAGCTCGGCATTACCGTTCCCGTTGCTCTTCACCTTGACCACGGCTCCTACGAAGGCGCTAAGAAGTGTATTGAAGCCGGCTTCTCTTCCGTAATGTTCGACGGCTCTCACTATCCTATTGAGGAAAATATTGAAAAGACTAAAGAGCTCGTTGGTATTTGTAACGAATTGGGTCTTTCTCTCGAGGCAGAGGTTGGTGCTATCGGTGGCGAGGAAGACGGTGTTATCGGAGCAGGCGAATGTGCTGATCCCGAAGAGTGCAAGATGATTGCTGACCTGGGTGTAACTATGCTTGCCGCAGGTATCGGTAACATTCACGGTAAGTATCCCGAAAATTGGGCCGGTCTTTCCTTTGATACTCTTGACGCCATTCAGCAGCTCACAGGCGATATGCCCTTAGTTCTTCACGGCGGTACCGGTATTCCTGCCGATATGATTAAGAAGGCTATCTCCTTAGGCGTTTCTAAAATTAACGTTAATACCGAATGTCAGCTTGCTTTCGCTGCTGCTACAAGAGAATATATTGAAGCAGGTAAGGATCTTCAGGGTAAGGGCTTTGACCCCAGAAAAATTCTCGCTCCCGGCGTAGAGGCTATTAAGGCTACCGTTAAGGAGAAGATGGAACTCTTCGGTTCCGTTGGCAAGGCTTAATGGCTGACAAAAAAACCGTTTCCTCTTGCGATATATGTGCAAATTTTGCCTATAATGAGGAAACCGAGGACTACGAATGTATGGCATATCTGGATGAGGACGAGGTTGCTTCCTTCCTGTCAGGCAGAATTTGCCCCGGTTTTCGTCTTGATGACGAATACGGCGTAGTGAGAAAACAAAACTAAAGTAAACACCCGAGTTTAACTCGGGTGTTTTTTTCTTATTTTATAAACTTATCGTACCCTTTGCCGTATTTAACACAGCTTGAAACACGGGCAAGGGTGGCACTTGCTATGCCTGTTTTTGCCCTGACCTGATTATAGGTTTCGCCCTGCTTTAAAAGTCGGGCGGCGCATACGCGTTGAGCCATATTTTCAACTTCCTTGTGTGTGCAAAGGTCGTCGAAAAGCATTTTACAGTCTTCTTCGCTTTCAAGACTTAAAATAACCTTATACAGCTCCGAAATCATCTCATCGCTGATTTTTGCCATAATATGCCTCCTATATTTCTTCAAAGGATTTGGCAAGGAAAGCCTTGGTTTTGGGACTTTGAGGATTGTCAAATACTTCTTCGGGCGTACCGAATTCTTCAATAACGCCGTCGGCCATAAATATTACCTTGTCGGCAACGTTTTTGGCAAATTCCATTTCGTGGGTAACGACTATCATAGTGCTGTCACCCGATTTTAAAGCTTTAATAACCTTTAAAACCTCGCCAGTGAGCTCGGGGTCAAGAGCACTTGTAGGCTCGTCAAAGCAAAGAATTTCGGGGTTCATAGCCAATGCTCTTGCAATAGCAACACGCTGCTGCTGTCCGCCCGAAAGCTGACAGGGGTATGATTCCTTCTTTTCAATAAGTCCAACCTTTTCGATAAGCGAAAGCGCTTTGCTTTGTATTTCCTCTGCCGTGCCCGTTTTAAGAAGGGAGGGGGCAAGGGTAACGTTTTGTAAAACGGTGTACTGCGGGAAAAGGTTAAAGTTTTGGAAAACAAGGCCGAAGTGCAGGCGGTTCTGTCTTATAACCTCGTCACTAAGGCTCTTGTGGTCGGCCGCATCAAACAGGGTCTTTCCGTCAACCGAAATAGTACCCTCGTCAGGAGTTTCAAGGAAGTTAAGACACCTGAGCAGTGTGGTTTTACCGCTACCTGAGGAACCAATTATTGCAAGCACCTGACCGCGTTCGAGAGAAAAGGTAATGCCCTTTAAAACTTCGGTTTTGCCAAAGTGCTTTTGTATGTTGTTTACTTCTAATACTGCCATAATTTAACTCCTGAAATAACTGAGTTTCTTTTCGATTTTGCCCAAAACAATAGTAAGCAAGCCAACGAATAACAGATAAAAGGCGCCCGAGAAGAAAAGGGGCCAAATAAGTGCATCCTCTGCGGCAAGAATATTAGCTTTATAAATAATTTCGCCTACCATTATACAGTTGGCAAGGGCGGTGTCCTTAATAAGGGTAATTATTTCGTTGCTCATAGGGGGAACGATGCGCTGAATTACCTGCTTTAATACTATTTTTCTGAACACCTGCGACTTATTAAGTCCCAAAACGTAGCCTGCTTCGTACTGTCCCTTCGAAATACTTTCAATGCCTCCGCGGTATATTTCACTGAAATAGCAGGCGTAGTTAAGAATAAAGGCAATCATAACTGCAAAAACTCTGCCTGCAAAGGAAAGCTCACGGCCGGTAGTAAATGCAAGGTCGAGATTTTTCCAAATTTCCCATTCGAAAACAAGGGAAGGTACGTAGTAAATAATAAAAATCTGGAGCATAAGAGGAATACCTCTTACAATCCAAACAATAATTCTTGAAACGGCTCTGAGCGGCTTAAAGCGGCTCATTGAACAAAAGGCTATAGGTAAACCAAGCGGTGCGCCGCAAAGCAGCGTCACCGCAAAGATTAATAAGGATATTTTAAAGCCGTCAAACAAGAATGAAGTAACTTCAAGAAATGTCATATTTATTCTCCAAGGGCTTTAATTTAAGTAATTATTTCTGGCTGGAGTAATCGGTAATAGCAGTGTTTGCAACACCGTACTTCTCGGCAAGAGCCTTAATGGTGCCGTCCTTAGCAAGAGCCTCAAGCTGAGCGTTTACGTTAGCGGTGAGCTCACTGCCCTTTTTAAAGCCGATAGCATAGTATTCAACGTCGCTGGAAAGAGCTTCAACTATCTTAAGGTTAGCGTAGTCGCCCTTACCGCAGTAGCTTTTTGCAAGCTGATTGTCAACTACGGCAAAATCAGCGGTACCGGACTTAACGGCAAAGAGACAGTCGGTCTGCTTGGTAGCACCCTTAAATACAATGCCTTCAAAGCTTTTTGCGTAGGATTCGCCTGCGGAACCGATTTCAGCATCGGCAATTTTACCGTTTAAGTCGGCTGCAGCAGCAATTCCCGAATCGTCCTTAACTACAACTACCTGAAGGTTCTCCATATAGTTATAGGAAAAGTCAACCTTTTCACTTCTCTGAATACCGTCGTCATCAGCGGCGTTGCAGGTGAAACCGTTCCAAATGCAGTCGATAGCGCCGGAATCAAGCTCGGTATACTTGTTTTTCCATTCAATCTCTTTGAAAACAACCTTATAACCTAAGTTGCCGAAAACAGCTTCTGCAAGCTCGGTATCAAAACCAACAAGCTTACCGCTATCGTCAACGTAGTTCATGGGCTCGTAAATGGTGTAACCTACAACAATGGTTTTCTGCTGAGCACAGCCTGCGAAACAAAGGGCAAGCATAAGTACTGCCAGCATAAGTGCTAAAAACTTTTTCATAATAATTTTTCCTTTCTTTTTAAGGGAGAACCCTTAGTTGATGTTGCTATTATACTTCATTGCGCTGAAGTTGTAAAGTGTTTTTTTGAAAAAATTTAAAAATTATGCAAAAAAACGCTTTAGTATATAAAAACTAAAGCGTTTTTGGTAACTGTGCCGAATTTTATTCCTTTAATGCTATTATTGCACCAAGGTTTCCGCGTTTTCCTCCTGTGAAACGGTGGGAATGAAAAACGTCGGGATGACAGTTGGTGCATAGGTCGGTAACGTCAATGTTTTCCTTTTTTATTCCTGCATTTATAAGAATTTCACGGTTGGTTTCCCATAAATTAAGCATATATTTGCCGTTTGCTTTTTTTATGAAAATTTTATCCTTATTTAGGTACGTCAGCTTACTTAAGGGAATATATACCGGGTCGTCTACCTCGTAGCAGCATTGACCTATGGAAGGGCCGATTGCGGCAACAATATTGCTTGGGTCACATCCAAAGCTACTTTGCATTTTTTCAACAGTTATTCTTCCTATTTCATTTGCGGTACCGCGCCAGCCTGCATGAGAGGTGGCAACAACCTTTTTAACGGGGTCGCAAAAAAGAAGGGGAGTACAGTCGGCATATTGTGTAACAAGGGCAACGCCGGGGAGGTTTGTGATAAGCCCGTCAACGTCGTTGTAGTCCCTTTCCTTGAAAATACCCTTGCCAATATCCTTTTCGGTTATTATTCTCACGTTGTTTGTGTGGGTTTGGTGGGACAGCACTACCTTATTTATATCAATATTAATTGCCTTGCAAAGTCTACGGTAGTTTTCAAGCACGTCTTCTTTTATGTCACCGTTTGTAAAGCTCATATTCATTTCGCTGTACATACCTTTGCTTACTCCGCCAAAGCGTGTGGTAAAGGCGTGATTAACTGTGCCGGTTGCGGTCAGCTTCGGAAAGGTTATATAAAAGGGTTTGTTTTGCGGATGCAGAACTAAATTATCTGATTTAAGCATTTTAAACTCCTTCCAGCATATCTTCAAGCTTACTGCTAAGCTTTTTGCAACGGGTTAGCTGCGGATAATACTTATCCTTAAGAAGGATAAAAGCCTTATTTAAAAGCACCGGACGCTGAGAGAGAGAATGAGCGTCGGAAGCAATATAGGAAACAAGACCGCCTTTTATAAGCTTTAGGGTTACTTTTTGAGTAATGGGACTAATTATGCTGTCGGCATTAATTTGAGCCGATGCGTCGCCTGCTTTAATAAGCTTAATAATATCCTTATAATGCCTATCCTTGGCATACCGTTCAACGTGAGCTAAAATTACGTTTATACCTAAATCGTGATAAATGCTTTTAACTTCGTTAATGATTGATGAGGTGATTGGGGTTAAAAAGGGTAATTCCAGCAATAAAACGTTAGTGCCCGAAATACAAAGCTTGTCAAGGGTTTGGCATTTTGAAATACCCGTAAAGTACTGAACCTCGTGACCTAAATATAAATTGGGGAGCTCCTTGTGTTGAATTTCGGCCTTGAGGGTTTTAAAGGCTGCGGCGCATTTTTCCAAATGAGCTTCAAGTTCATCAACCTCGGGATAAAAATGAGGGGTGCATATAACACTTGTAACACCGTTTGCTTTTTCTTGCTCCAAAAGGGCGATGGACTCCTCAACGCTTTGTGCTCCGTCATCAATGCAGGGAAGAATATGAGAATGAATATCAACGTAACCCATTGTTACCTCCAAAAAAAGCCGACAGTTGCTCTGCCGGCTTTAAAATTAATACTTGTACTGATATTTATAACGATAGGAAGACTTGTATTTGCGATAGGCATATTTACGAGAACTTTTTGAGTTAACGTCGTTAATAATAGTTCCTATAATGCGGATATTAGCAAATTCACAGGCCGAAACAGCGCGGCGAACGTCGTCCTTTCTCGTACTGCCTTCCTTAACAACAAGCACAAGACCGTCAGTCTTAGGCGCAAGAGAAATTGCGTCGGATACGATGTTAATGGGAGTAGAGTCAAAAATGATGTACTCGTATTTTTCTTTAAGCTTAGAAAGCAAATCGAAAAGAGCTTCAGATTCTATGAGCTCAATGGGATTGGAGGGCAGGGGCCCTGAAGTGAGTACGTCGAAGTTTTTGTTAACCGACTGAACACACTCGTCAAAGGAAGCGTTGCCTGAAAGAACTGAATAAAGGCCGCGAGTATTAACAAGCTTCAGCTTTTTATGAATTGAAGGACGGCGAAGGTCGGCATCGATAAGAAGTACACCCTTGCCCAGCTGAGAAAATGCAACAGCAACGTTTACTGCGGTTGTGGATTTACCCTCACTCGGTACGGAGCTGGAAATTACAAAGGACTTACAGCCTTCGTGGGAGAGCGAAAAAGAAATATTGGTTCTAATGGTTTTATAGGCTTCTACTACGGCAAAGGGCACCTTTTTAGGGGATGCCTTAGCTGTGGAAGACTGAACGTTATTATTATTTTCCATTGCAATCAACCTCCTGTAGAAACATTATTGGCTTTAGAGCGGTAAGCGTAGGTGGGACTGTTGTCGAAATCGGGAACAGCGCCAAGCACCGGGATATCGAAGCTTTCCATAAAGTCTTCTTCGCTTTTAATGGTTTGGTCAAGAGAAGCCAAAAGTACTAATAATACGCAGGTGACAAGAGCGCCCAAAAATCCGAAGATTACAATAGAGGAAAAGGTATTGGGATATACCTGACTCGTGCCGTAGGCTTCATCCATAACCTCAACGGTTACGGGAGGGAGCTTACCCGACATATAGGTGGGACAAAGCTGGGTAAAGGCGTTGGCTATAAGCTTTGCTTCCTCAGGATCGGTGCTTTTAAAGGTAATATCAATAAAAAGATTTTCGTCATTTCTTTTATTAATAGAAAAGCCGCCCTTTAATTGTTGGAAGGTATATTTGCCGCCAATGGCTTCGGATAAATCCTGATAAATGCCGTAGGACTTGAGAATGTCGACACAGGTATCAACAAGATAAATTGATGCCGAAAGGTCGTTGGTTTGAATAGAATCATTATATCCCTCGGTAATAAGACCACCGTTGGTTATAAGTATTGATGTTCTTGCGCTGTATACGGGGGTAGCGATAAAGCTGCAATAGCTAAAGGCTATTGCGGCGCAAAGCACAGCAACAATAACTACTAACCATATACGATGCAGAATAATTGAAACAATCGAGGATAGCGAAATTTCGTTCATACTGTTTTTGCTCCGTTCCGCGACAAAACAAAATGTCGCAATTATTTATTATATTATATAACAATATAATTATTAAGTCAAGTCAAAAAGGGAGCTCGGGGGTAACGTACAAGGTTTTCTCGTTTGAGTAAATAACCATACCCGGTTTTGCACCACTTGGCTTTTTAACGTATTTTATAAGGGTATAATCAACCGGTACACCCGAGGAGCTTTGGGCCTTTGAATGATAAGCGGCAATTTTAGCGGTGAAAAGCAACGCTTCATCGCTTACGCTTTGACCGTTACTAAGCAGTACCGTATGGCTTCCGGGTATATTTTTTGTGTGAAACCATATATCACCCTTTGAAGCAACGCTTAAGGAAAGCCTGTCGTTTTGACGGTTATTTTTACCTACTAAAATTTTATAGCCGTCGGGGGTGGTATATTCCCTAAAACTATCATTTTCCTTTTTGAGCTTAGTTTTTTTGTCACTGCGAATTAAACCGCTTAAATAAAGCTCTTCCCTTATTTCGTTAAGCTCAAATATACTCTCGGCTCGGGAAAGAGCGTCAAGCACGGAATCGTAATACTCAAGGTCGCGCCTGTCCTCTTCAATCAGCCTTTTAAGCATTTTTTCGGCGGTATAGGATTTTTTATACTCCTTAAAATACTTGTCGGCATTGGCGGCAGGGGACAATGCAGGGTCAAGGGGGATTGTAATTTCACTTAAATTTTCATCATAGTAGTTTTGAACAGAAACAGAACTGCTTCCCGATTTTACTGCGTAAAGGTTTGCCTTTAAAAGCTCTCCGTAAATACGGTATTTTTCTCGGTCAGCACAGGCTAATAAATCCTTTTTTCTGAGAGCGGTTTTTCTTTCGGTGCGTGTTATCAGTACCGATAAAAGCTTAAAAAGGTCCTGAGCGGCTCGGTGAAGCCTTTCGGCGTTTTCCCGTTCTCTGTAAAAAGCATCAAGGGCTTCGCCAAAGCTATAATACAGCTTTTCCTTAAATTCTTTGCCGTATTGGGTTATGGGCATAAAGGAAAAGTCCTTTGGTATACCCTTTTGGTCGGTTAAAACCGTTGGCCTGATATTATTTAATATGTCACGAAGCAGTGAATTTAACGCTCCCGTTATATTCATTCTTTCTCCCTTTGTAAGGCTTGAAACGGGCTTGTCAAAATCGTCGGCTATGCGAAGGGCAACCTCTCTGGCTACGAGAGGTGATACGCCGCCCACGGTGTCAAGAATGGCTTTGCTTAAGGGAAGCTCGGCTTTTGTTAAAACAGCGGCGGTTATATCCTCGGTTTTTTGACTTAAAATATTAGCCTTTTCGGTTTTAGCGGGCGAGGTATAGCACGCGCCGGGTTGAATCATTCTTACTGATGCTTCAATGTCGCTTCTTCTTACAGCATCAATAATAATGCCGTTTTCATCGGCCAAAATAATATTGGGCTGATTGCCTATAAGCTCACAAATAAGCCTTGGGTAAATAACGTCGCCCATTTCGTTGGTTGAAGTGAAAACAAGTGTTAAAACCCTTTCAAGTCCTTCCTGCTGAACCTCTATTAAACGGGCGGCGCCCAAATACTTTCTCAGCAGCATACAAAACATAGGCGGAGAGGGTGGGTTTTCGGGCTTAATTTCGGTGAAATGCACCCTTGCACTGCCGGGCTTTGCCGAAATCAGCAGACGCTTAGCGCCTTCCTTAGAACGCAACAAAAACACCAGCTCATCCCGTGACGGCTGGTAAATTTTATCAAGATGTGAGCCTATATATAGGTTTATTTCGTTTTTTAGCTTATAAAGTAAAGCTCCGTCAAGCGGCATAGCCTTCTCCTTAAAATAGAATATTAAATGCCTAAAAGCGTGTTTAAATGGTTAAGTATTTCGGTGTAATACCTTGCTTCTGCTTCTTTTCCGTCAATGCTGCTAAGACTTCTTGCACAGTCAAAAACCCGTTTGCGTTGCTTTTCAAGGTAAAGTCTGCCTTCATTTGTTTCGGCAGAAACCTTGCCCGAAAACTCAAAGCCCGCAGGAAGGCTTTCTTTTTTACCGCTATAGCGTACAAGCATAACGGAATAAACCTTGCCTGCATCGAGTAAGGGAATTTCCTTTTCGATACTAAAAAGGTTGCTGTTTAAAAAGCCTCGGAGCACCTCGGCACCTGTCATAGGCTGAAGCATAAGGAAAACCCCGGGATTTTTTATCCAAGGGCAATTTGATAGAATATGGGTGATTACGTCGCCACCCATACCTGCAATTATTACGGTGTCGGCTTCTCCCTCTTTTATCGGAGAAATACCGTCGCCAAGCCGCGTTTCAACTGTTGAAACACCGAATTTTTCAATGTTTTCCCGTGCCTTTTGAAGCGGCTTTTCCTTAATATCACAGGCAATTATACTTTCTGCTTTACCCGCCTTGGCTAAGGCAATTGGTAAATAAGCGTGATCGGTGCCTACGTCGGCAACCTTAGCTCCAACGGGCACCTGATCAAAAATAACCTGTAAGCGGTTTGATAGGGGACGCATTACTTGTCCTTGAAATACTCGTTAAGCTTAGCTACGAGAGCATCACAGTCGGTGTTGTGAACCTGACAAGCCTGCTCAATAGATTCGCCTCTGGAGGCGGGACAGCCAAGGCAGTGCATACCAATTTCAAAAAAGTACTGAGCACAACCTGTGTCAATGTCTAAAACGTCGCCGATAAGCATATCCTTTGTGATTTTCATTTTTGTTACCATCCTTTTTAAATTTAAAATAATTTTGTTGATTTATTCAGCTCGCTTTTACCGTGGTTATAAAGCTTGCGATTATCCATAGACCAAAGTCTTCCCGTGAATTCACCTGCGTTAACGGCCTCAACCGCTTCCTTCATTTCGTAAACGCGGGCATCGAGCATATCTAATTCGCTGAGTATTTCGGCCTCCATAAACATAGGCCTTACAGCGGCACCGAATTCAGGGTCGCCGTGGTGGGAAAGCAGCATATGCTCAATAAGATTAGAGGTATTTTCGCTTATATTAAGGCGCTTTGCAGTTTCGCGCACTATGATTGCACCCTCGGCAAGATGACCGATAAGATTACCCTTGACGCTGTAGCCGGTAGCAATTCCGCTTTCGGCAACCTCAAATTCCTCGATTTTGGCAATATCGTGAAGAACGGCGCCTGAAATAAGCAGCTCCTCGTTAACAAAGGGGTAAATTTCACAAACGCTTCTGCATAGGCGAACAATGGAAAGGGTGTGCATTAAAAGACCGCCGCGTATAGCATGATGAAGCTTGAAGGCGGCAGGCCAATAAAGGAGAGGGAGCCGTCTTTCCTTTAGTATTGTCGTAACGAGTAAGGATAATTCCTTATCGCTAAAGCCTTCGGCTAAGGAGTAAAGCTCGTTAAACATAGCCTCGGCCTCGTAGCCTGCAGTTTTAACGTAATCCTCAATTTTTACCTTATCACTGTCGTTAACGGGACGGATGCGCTCAATACGAAGCTGGTCAACACCGTTGTAAGCAGATATAGTTCCTCTTACCTTAACCAGCGTGTTGGACTCGTATTCGCCGTGAAGGTTTTCATTATAATTCCAGAGCTTTGCGTTTATTTCGCCCGTGCTGTCGGAAAGTGTCATATCAAGGTAGGTGTCACCTTTGGCAGAGGTTTTTTTGTCTACGCTTTTAATAAGGCAGTAGCCCTCTACAAGGTTTTTTCCTTCAATAGGTGCAAAATTCATAAAAAAGTTCCTCGTGATGATTATTTATAAATTTATTATACAACAGATATTTGCGAAGTTCAATAGTTTCCTTAATTTATCAGCCGCAGTCCCAGGTGTAAATTACGTCTGAAAAATCTCCTTTTAAAAGCTTTTCCTTCGGAATAAAGAAGTTACAAACACCTGCATCACCAAACATTACCTTAGTTTCGTTGTAGCTGTAGTCGCTGATGAGCTGGAATAAAAGGAAATCGTATTTATTTAGCTCGGTATTATACGCCCTCGGGTCTTCCTGAGCAAAGCAGGAGCAACCGCCGAGCTTATGATGCTCATCGTAAATTTTTTCTATAAAGTCGTCGTCGAAGCGGTCGGCCTTGGTTAAAAGGGTGTTTTCGGTGCTGATAAGCTTATCAAAGGTTTCCTCGAAACGGTAGTCGCAAAACGACATAAAGTCGTTTTTAAAGGTGAAGCTTGGAGTAAAGCTGCCGTTAACGGGGAAGGGAAGCTCACTCTTTTCGCATTTACTTGTGGTAAATGCATCCTCGTCGCTGCTGAACAGCACTCTGAAACCGTTTTGAAGATTAATTTCAAAGCTGTCGAAGTCGGCACCGTAATGGTCGTTTGGAGTAATGTAAAGCCTCAAAACGCCTTTTTGGGGGAAGATATCATTTTTCGGAAGCTCCGACATAAAAATAGCGGCTAACAGCTTCATTTCTTCACCGTTATTTGATAGGGGAGGCGCTTCGTTAATAGCACCGCCGATAATACTTTTTCCGCTGTCACCGTCAAGCGTAAAGTGAATGGCGGGGATTTCGGTGTGCTTTTTCCATTCTTCGGCTTTGGCGCAAAGCTCTAAATGATGATTATACTTATCCTTAATTACAGCTAAAGCGTTTAATAAGGCTTCTTCCTTTTCTCCTGACTG
>JAFVIF010000049.1 GCA_017474125.1 Clostridia bacterium | reverse complement strand
TAAAGCTGTTTTACCGATTCGGGGTATTTATCCACCCAAGCGCCCACTACAAAAAAGGTTGCGGGCACGTTGTAGTTGCTTAAAATGCTTATAAGAGTTTCTGTATCGTCATTACCCCAAGCCGCGTCGAAGGAAATAGCAATTTTCTTTTCGCTTGTTTCCACACGGTAAATAGGTAATTTTCTATTATTTCCCGCAAATGCAGAAAATGTACCCACTATACACACGGTAAGCGCCATTATCAAAGCGCAGGCAAGCATAATGTGCCGTTTTGTAATAATTAAACACTTCATAAAAAAATTCCGCCTTTCATAACAATAGTATGAAAAGCGGAATAAAATTATGATGTAATATTAGTTACACTCAGCCTCAAGGGGACCTGCAAGGTCTTTAAGGAAGAACAATTTACCGGGGATAGTGGGGATATAAGTAGAGGTAATCCAAGGAGTCTTCTCGTGACGAAGAGTCATCCATAAAGACATACCCTGCCACTGCATACCTCTGCCTAAAGTACCGTCAGCGCCGCCGATAGCATAGTCAGCCTTTAAGAAGAGGCCGGGGCCGATGGTGTTAGCTCTGCAAGGAACAAGAGTAGTTCTCGACTTAAAGCTGGTAAAAGCGTTCTGCTCAACGGTAAGAGGATGAATCTTAGCGGCAATTCTGTAAGGAGCATTTTCCCACTCAGCAGCAGAAGCATACTCACCTGCAAACTGAGGCTCCCAGAAAGCAATATGGCACATTCTGCCGATACCGTAAACCAAAATAAGCTTTGCGCCCTCTGCCTTTAATGCATCTATCTTTGCGGGATAGGTAGGAAGATTATCCTTGGTAGCAAAGTTTCTCTGATTCTCGGGAACGGTAAGCTCGCCAAGGGGATTAAAGAGAGCCTGCTCCATAGCGTACTTAAATGCGCCGGTATTGTCAGCGGGAAGGGTGTTGCCTTCGCTGTCAGCCCATTCGTCCATATTAAAGGTGTAAACGTGCTCGCAGGAAATTTTCCAAGCGTTAATAAAGTAAACAACCCACTTATACATACCCATAGGACCTACGGGAAGGATAAATGCAACCTTTTCGTTTCTTTCTTTAGCAAGCTTAATCTGCATAGCAATTTCATGGCCCATCTAAACCTCAAACTCGCCTAAGTTGTCGCACTTAATGGGAGTAAAGCCATCGTTCCAATGAGACTGATGCTCGGTGATGCTTTCGGGGGTGCCGATGCAAGCATCAATTTTTTCAAAATCCCAACCTGCGGGATAAAAGCCCTCAAGGGCAGAGCCCTTTACTGTTGAATTAAAATCCATTTTTCTTCGTCTCCTTTAAATATTATTCGTTTAGGGCAATAAACGCTTTGTAGTAGCTCTAAGACTTGCAAAAAGTCTTCTATAGCCTTCGGCATACTTAACACCGCACTGTGCGCCGCGCATTTGAGAATATAATCTTGTGTTTTCAATTACGTCGATTCCGTCGTGGTCCTTAAGCCATACAAGCTGGCTTTCGTGACAAGCAAGCATTTGAAGCTTGGTTTCGATTTCATCGGTAATATCAACATACTCATACGGCTCGCAGGATACGTAGTCAGAGTTGTCCATATAGTAAACGGGAGTTACTGCACAAGCCTCGCCGAGGTCAGGTCTGTAGTGAGGAACGCTTGCAGCAAAGGAAGCGTCGAAAACAAGTCTGGAAACCTCAACGTGGTCCATCATATAGTCATCGGGAGCGTGAGTAATAATAAAGTCGGGCTTAGCATCACGAATAACCTTAACGAGAGCATCATGCTGTTCTCTGTCCTTAGAGTTAACGTAAAGGTCGCCAACGTTCAATGTAACAGTTTTAAAGCCTGCAATGTCACCTGATTTTTTAGCCTCGGCAATACGGATTTTGCCAAGCTCTTCGGGTTCAATAACAACGTGACCCATATTACCGTTAGCAACGTGGCATACGGTTACATTGTCACCGCGCTTTTTACACTTAAGTAAAGTGCCAGCAACGTGGATTTCCATATCATCGGGATGACAAGAGATAGCTAATACATTCATAAAATAACCTCCATATATATTGACTTAAGGTACTTTTTATGATAACATTATAAAAGTATAAATTCAATGCACTTTTATAGCATAACGGTACACTTTTGTAAAGGAGGAAGCCTAATGGAACCAAAATACGGCAAGAATTCCATTAATTCAGTTATAAGTGTAAGGCAAATTATGTCTATACATTATTTCGAATTTAAGTCGTCCTATAACTTCCAAAGCGAAATACATAACTATTGGGAGCTTGTGTATATTGATAAGGGCGCGGCCATTGCTACGGCCGACGGTCACGAAATAAACCTATCGCAGGGTGAAGTAATTTTTCACAAGCCCGGTCAAAGCCATTCCATCGCTTCAAATCCCAACGACCCTCCCACCGTTTTTATAATTACCTTCTACTGTCCGTCAAAGCATATGAAGTTTTTTAACGACCGTCATATGAACATTCCTACCCCGCTTCGAAAATACATAACCGAAATGATTTCCGACGGTCAGGAGGCATACCATCTTGAGGATGACAGTCCGTATGAGGTGGAGCTTAAAAAGCGCGTTGACGGTTACTTTGGCAGTGAGCAGCTTATAAAGCTCAATCTTGAAATGCTTTTGCTTAAGCTTATACGCTCCACCACCCTGCCGAAAATTGATGATGATAACCGTAATTACGATAAGCTTACCAATGCTATTATTGATATACTTACCAACAACGTATACGGAAAAATCACCGTAGATGCAATCAGCAAGGAATTAGGCTTCAGCCGCACTCACATTTCCTCGGTATTCAAAGAAAACTGCGGCAAAACCATTACCGAATACCTTACCGATTTGAAAATCAGCGAAGCTAAATACCTTATCAGAAAGGATATTTACACAATTTCGCAAATTTCCGATTTTCTTTGCTACGACAATCCTCACTACTTCTGCCGCGTGTTTAAAAAGGAAGCAAAAATGACACCCAAGCAATACAGCAGAAGTGTTTCCTACCCCGATAAATACGCTAAAAAGCCTTAAAAAAGTACGGGAACCGAGACAACCTCCTTACGAAGTGTCTCCGTTCCCGTACTTTTTTATTTTTTGTTTTTATGCCTTGCCCTTAGAACCGAAAAGCTCCATTTTATTAATAACGGCCTTTTTGATTTCCTCAACCTTCATATTGCGGATATCAAGATAAGCCTTGCCTTCCTTAAGGCCTTCCTCCATTGCCTTAACACCTGCAACGCAAAGGTCGGTAAAGATGTTAACCTTAGCAATACCGTGCTTAATGGTATTCTTAAAGTCGTCATCGCTAAGTCCCGAACCGCCGTGAAGAACAAGAGGAGTATCACAAGAGCTTCTGATAGCCTTAAGACGCTCAATATCCAGCTTAGGCTTGGTTTTGTATACACCGTGTGCTGTACCGATAGCAACAGCCAAAGCATCAACGCCGGTAGCCTTTACAAATTCAACAGCCTCTTCGGGGGTGGTGTACATATCATCCTCTACTCCGTCGCCGTCTACAGCGTTACCAACGTGACCGATTTCACCTTCTACGGAAGCGCCGAAGGAATGAGCAATTTTAACAATTTCAGCAGTATCGCGAAGGTTCTGCTCGTTATCCCCTGCAGAGCCGTCAAACATAATACTGCTAAAGCCAAGCTTTAAGGCTTCAATGCAACGGTCAAAGGTAAGGCCGTGGTCGTAGTGAAGAACTACGGGAACGCTTGCTCTTTCAGCTAAAGCACGAAGAGAAGGAGCAATTAACTTTAATTCACCGAACGGAAGAAGAATTTCGGCAGTACCGATAACAACGGGTGACTGCATTTCCTCAGCAGCGGCAATAACGGCCTCTGCCATATCGGTATCGGTGGTGTTGAAAAGGCCTACTGCATAATGGCCTTCCTGAGCTTTTTTAAGTACGTCGTTTAAATTCACTAACATAATTTTATCTCTTTTCTGCCGTATTTATCGGCTAATTTTAATATTTCCGCTTTCGGAAGCATTCCGTCTACGGAGTTTTCACTGAACAGGTTACTTGCAGCGGCGGCTGAAGCAAATTCAAGAATTTCCTTATCGCTAAAGCCGTTATATAAACCGTAAAGCGTACCTGCACAGAAGGCATCACCTGCACCTACACTACCCTTAATAACCTCCTTCGGAATATTAAGAGATGGTACTGCGGTAAAGGTCTTGGTAGCCACGTCGTAGCTAAAGCCTGCTTCCTTACAGTGGAGAACAATTTTTTCCTGCACTCCTGCCTCTGCCATAAGCTCCATAGTTTTTAAAACAGCATTAGCGTTAACCGAGCCGTCCTCGTTATACGGATTGATGTCAAAAAGCTGGGCACTTTCAACCTCATTCATTATAGCATAGTTACAATACTTAAGCGCGGGGAGAATTGTACCCTTATAATCGGCAGTAGCGTCACTTACCACGTCTACCGAGGTTTTTATTCCCTTATCCTGAACGCTTTTAAGGAAACGTGCCATAACTGTACCGTATTCGCTGTCCTTCTTATCAAAAATATCGAGAAGAAGGATATAGCCAGCGTGGAGAATATCGCAGTCAAGTGTGTTTAAATCAATATCCTCAGGAGAAAACTCAGCGTTTGCGCCACGTGCGTGGAAGAAGGTGCGTTCACCCGACGGAAGACTCATAACGTCGCTAAACGAAGTAGGCTTAGTCTCACTAACCTTAACAGCGCTATAGTCAATACCGTAACGTTCAAACTCACCGCAAACGTATTTTCCGCTGTCATCGTTGCCGATTTTTCCTATAACAGAAATAGGCATATCAGAATCAATCTTCTTGATATCGATAGCTGTATTCGGCACACAGCCGCCAACAGCCCTTTTAACGTCAAGAATGTTTGAAAGCAGACCGATTTCCGGATAGCAATCAACCGTTTTAACAACGTCGGTAAGTATATTTCCTATTAAAGTAATTCCTTTTTTCATATTTTCACCTCATTCTTTTGATAATTATATCATCAAAAGTTTGCTTTAGCAATACGTAATTGTAAACTTTTGGTACACTTTTATAAAATCTTCAATTTATAGCGTTGACAGTGGGATTTTTATATTGTAAAATGCAATTATAATCCACCTAAAGGAGTGCTATTATTATGAATTACTACGTAGGACACCCAAACCAAACTCGAGGAGCCGAGCATTACGTTCTAAAGGGCGGCAAAGGCGAGGGTATGAATTTTCTTTATTTGCGAAACGGCTTAGGGCTTGAATTATGGATAAGCGTTGACCGTTGCGCCGACCCCTCCCGCGTTACCTTCAACGGCAAAAATATGAGTTACACCTCACCCTGCGGTCAGGTTGCTCCCGCTTATTATGACAGAACGGGTCTCAACTTTTTAAAATCCTTTAATTCCGGCTTCTTCACCACCTGCGGTTTTGACGGAGCAGGCGGTCCCTGTACCGATAACGGCGAGGAAATCGGACTTCACGGAAGAATCGGCAACACCCCTGCCGTTATAGACGGTATTTTTGAAACCGAGGATGCAGTAACCGCAATTTTCACCGTAAGAGATTGCACGATATTCGGCAGAAAGTTCGTTCTTAAGCGCACCTATACTCTTTCCTACATTGAAAACTCGTTTAAAGTAAGTGACAGTATTACCAACTACGGTGACAACAGCGAGCCCTTCTGTTTATTGTACCACTGCAATATGGGTTATCCCCTGCTTAGTGAAAACAGCATTGTCCGTTTCCCCAATTCCAAAATTTGGGCAAATGATAAAAACGCTGTTGCACACATCGACACTGCGCTCGTTATGGAAAAACCTCAGGCAAATTATGCCGAGCGTTGCTATTTCTTCGATGCAAAAACCCATAGCAACGGCTTGGTAAATAACGGTATATTCAATCCCGATATTGATGCCGGCCTTATTATGAGTTATAAAAAGGAACAGCTTCCCTGCCTTACCGAATGGAAAATGATGGGCAAATACGATTACGTTTTGGGTATTGAGCCTGGTAACGTAAACCCCTGTCCCAGAAACAAAATGAGAGAACAGGGCGTTCTCCCCTTCCTTGGCAGCGAAGAAACCTACGACAGCGAAATCACCTTCAGCTTTACCGATAATATTAACCAATTCAATTCTAAATTCTAATCATAACTAACCCTTAAAAGGCAATAAAATAAGCAGGTTTAATTACCTGCTTATTTCTTTTTTATATTCATTTTTTAGCCTTTTAGAGTGAACCGTTCCCTTTATAATTGCACAAAGCTTTTTGAAGCCCTGCTTTTCAAAAAAAACCTTTAATACGAACCAACGCAAATAGGTGCGTTTTTCCTGCTTCATATTAATAAAGTCCTTGTGCTTATACATATAGTATAAAATATTTCTTGCATAATAATAGGTGCGAAGCGGCGAATGATTATAGGTGTAAAAAGGCTTTTGCAGCTTTTTAATACCGAAAAGCTTTCCGAACGGCACAAAAAAACGTACCGGGCTCGCCTGTCCCAAGCGGTGATGAATAACTGCAGAATTAACCCTAACCACTCTGTAGCCGTTTTTCAAGAGCCTTGTACAGTAATCAAAGTCCACACAGTCAATAAACATTCTTTCATCAAAGCCGCCTATTTCCTTAAAAACCGAAAGCCGTGTAAGACTTCCCGAGGTGTTGCACCTTGTGATTTCTTCGGTATCGGTTAAATCCTTCGCGCCTTCTTCATTCTCGTAATCGTCGTTAACAAAGGGGGCAATAAGAGCAACGCTTTGGTCTTTTGTAACGGGGAGCATATCGGCTATCATTGAAGTATCCGCTACCGAGTCCTGATCAAGGGTAAGCATCCACTCATAGCCATCCTTTAAAGCGGCGTTACAAAGCTGATTTAAAGCCCTTGCTATACCGCAGTTTTCACCGTTTTTGATTATAACAGCTTTACTTTGCTCGCTTATTAAATCGCACACCGCATTAATATTACTGCTGAAATTATCCACAAGGTAAAGCTTTTCAACCTGATTATATACAGCTCCTATGTTTTCCTTAAGCCTTTCAAGATTTGGCTCATATAAAACAATTCCGGCGCAAATACCACTCATTATTTTTCCTCACGAATTAGCAATATTTTTGTAAGCCTCGCAAACTTCACTTGTATCGCCAAGCATTTTAAGGTTTCCCTTTTCAATCCACATAACTCTGTCACAAAGGCGCTCAATTTGAGCAATGGTATGAGATACAATGACTATGGTGGTGCCACCCTCCATAAGCTCGTTAATTCGCTTTTCACATTTTTCTTGGAAAAGAAAATCGCCAACCGACAAAATTTCGTCAACGATAAGTATATCGGGGGTTATAACCGTTGCAATAGCAAAAGCAATACGGGCGACCATACCCGAAGAATAATTCTTAATAGGCATATCAAGAAAATCGCGAAGCTCCGCAAAATCAACGATTTGGTCAAAATGCTCGTCAATGTACTTTTTGGAATAGCCAAGCACAGCGCCGTTTAAATAAATATTTTCTCTTGCTGTCAGCTCACCGTCGAAGCCTGCTCCAAGCTCAATAAGAGGTGCAATATTTCCGTTAATTTGAATTTTGCCGCTTGTAGGCTTTAAAATACCCGAAATCATTTTAAGGGTGGTGCTTTTACCCGAGCCGTTGGTGCCTACAATACCGAATACCTCGCCCTTTTTTATTTTGAAGGAAATATTGTTAACGGCTATAAAATCCTTAAAGAAAAGCTGTCTTTTAACAAGCTTTATAAAATATTCTTTAAGGCTCTCAAGCCTTTCGGAAGCCATATTAAAGTGCATAGAAATATTTTCGGCAACAATAGAATATTCCTGTTCCATTATACGTCCCCCTTAAATATGAAGAATAAACTTATGCTGCTTTTTAGCAAAAGCTAAAATTCCGATAAGCATAACCACGGCAGCATAGCCTACACAAAGAAGTATAGAAGCCGTACTCGGCATTTGATGATATAATACAAAGCTTCTGAAAACCTCTATATATTGATACATCGGGTTATACTCAAAGCATTTTAAAAACAGGAATTTCCAACCCGTTGCAGTATCGCCCATTGGTTCAGTAATAAGGTCTATAGTGTAAAATACAGGAGTAAGATACATCCACGCAGTAAGCAATATTCCGTAAATATGGATTATATCGCGGAAGAATACAGCCAACACCGAAAGAATTAAGCCGATACCAAGACAGAAAAAATAAAATACAACAAGAAGCAGAGGCAAAAGCACAATATGCCAGCTAATGCCTATTCCTGCAATTAAGCCTACAATGGCAACCGCAATTAAGGACACGGCAAAGTTAACAAAGGAAAAGCTCACCTTTTCAAGAGGGAAAATATACTTTGGTATATAAACCTTTTTTATAAGAGACGCTGATGCCAAAACCGACTGCATGGCAGTATTGGTTGCTTCTGACAAAAAGTTAAACATAGTTTGACCGATAATAACGTAAACGGGATATGAATAATTATCGAGAGACCCTCTCGGAAGAACAAAGCTGAATACGGTTGATACAATAAGCATCATAAAAAGAGGATTCAGCACACTCCAGGCAATACCAAAAACACTACGGCGGTATTTTATTTTAAAATCCTTTGCAATAAGGTACTGAAGCAAAAAGCCGTGCTTTTTCATTTCCTTAACAAAACCCATTGTTTCGGCCTCCTATAGTACTAAACATATGAATATTATACCATACGGGATATTATAAATCAACAAAAAAAGACACAGGCTATTGCCTGTGTCGCTTTGTGTTGGCACCTACCTATTTTCCCGGGCAGCTGCCCGCCAAGTATCTTCGGCGCAAGTGAGCTTAACTTCCGTGTTCGGGATGGGAACGGGTGGACCCTCACCGCAATCAGCACCAACTTCTTTGCGTGCCCTAAGGCACTATATATAAACAGCATATGCTGTTTATTACATAATATTCAATTTTTTAAAAATGG
>JAFVIF010000006.1 GCA_017474125.1 Clostridia bacterium | reverse complement strand
TTTTGTAATCAAACTGAAAAAGGAGCAATTTTTATGGTAAAAATAAATGGAATTCATCACGTTGCCATCAAGGCAAACGGTGTAGATAAATTTAATGAAACTATACGCTTTTATAACGAAATTTTAGGGCTTCCTATTATAAGAAGATGGGAAAAAGGCGGTGCACTTTGCGCAATGCTAGATACAGGCGCCGGCATTTTAGAGCTTTTTTCAAACGCCGAATGTGAGGCTCAGCCCGGTCCACTTCGCCATATAGCCTTCAGCGTAGAAAGCGTTGATGACTGCATTGAAGCCGTTCGTGCCGCAGGTTATGAAATCACCGTAGAGCCAAAGGACGTAGATATCCCATCCAACCCCGTTTTCCCTATCAGAGTGGGCTTTTGCATTGGCGCCGCAGGCGAAGAAGTAGAATTCTTCACCGCAAAATAAATTTAAATTATGCACAACCAAATAATCTTGTCGACCTGAATTTGTGCAATGGCATAGTATCAATTGAAATAAATAAAAGGTTATGATATAATTATAAAAAGGGGTGTGATTTTTATGAGCCAAAAAGAAATTAAAATTGCAATCAGCAATGCCGAAGCGTCGCTTAACATGGAAGGACTTTCCGTTTCCGAATATACAAAATCACTTTGCAAAAAACTTTTATCTCAAGAAATCACAATGGCAGAATACTTAGAACTTGTTAAACAAAAAGCAGGAGTAACTGCGTAATATTTTTAATAGTGAAATTAAATGATTTACTTACCTGAATTCGCACATTTGTGAGTTCAGGTCTTTTTCTATACAAAAATATAAACGTATGGCATTTAAATTACTATTTTTCATTTACTTATTTTAAAAATGGTGTTATAATATATTTGTATAATTCTGCTTTGTGAGGTGAGGCGAGTGGACAAGTTCATTTTACATTCAAAGTTTAAGGCTACAGGCGACCAACCCGAAGCCATTGAAGCCTTGGTAAACGGCATTAAAAGCGGCAAAAGGGAACAAACCCTAAAGGGCGTTACCGGTTCGGGAAAGACCTTTACAATGGCAAATATTATTGAAAAGGTAAATAAGCCTACCCTTGTTCTCGCTCATAATAAAACCCTTGCCGCACAGTTATGCTCTGAATTTAAAGAATTCTTCCCCGAAAACGCGGTGGAATATTTTGTATCCTATTATGATTACTATCAACCCGAAGCCTATATCCCCGGCACCGACACCTACATTGAAAAGGATTCGGCAATAAATGATGAAATAGATAAGCTTCGCCATTCGGCAACCTGTTCCCTTTCGGAGAGAAGTGACGTTATAATAGTGGCTTCGGTTTCGGGCATTTATTCGCTTGGTAACCCCATAGATTACCGCAATATGATAATCTCGCTCCGCTTGGGTATGGAGAAAAACCGCGATGAGCTTATTCATAAGCTTGTAGATTTGCAGTATGAGCGGAACGATTTGAATTTTGTTCGCAATAAGTTTCGCGTTAGGGGAGATACGGTAGAAATTTTCCCCGCATATTCGGGCGAAAACGCCATACGTGTAGAATTTTTCGGCGATGAGATAGATAGAATTACCTCCATAAACGTGCTAACGGGCGAGGTTAAGGAAAATCTTGTTCATATAGCAATTTACCCCGCCACACACTATATTGTTTCTCCCGAAAAAATGGAAGAAGCACTTAGTGAAATTTATGAAGAAATGGAGCAGCGGGTTAAATATTTCACCGAGCAAGGCAAGCTTATTGAAGCACAGAGAATAAGGCAGCGCACCGAGTATGATATTGAAATGCTCAGAGAAATCGGCACCTGCAAGGGCGTTGAAAACTATTCAAGGGTTCTCTCCCGCCGTCCTGAAGGTAGTGTACCCTTCACTCTGCTGGACTATTTCCCAAAGGATTTTTTACTTTTAGTGGATGAATCGCACGTAATGCTTCCGCAAATACGCGGTATGTACGGCGGTGACAGAGCAATAAAAGAAAATTTGGTAGACTACGGGTTCAGACTTCCGTCTGCTTTTGATAACCGACCGCTTAATTTTAACGAATTTTACGGTAAAATAAATCAGGCAATTTACGTTTCGGCAACTCCTGGTGAGTTTGAAAAAGAAAACTCCGCCGCAGTTGTAGAGCAGGTTATTCGCCCAACGGGACTGGTTGACCCCAAAATAATCGTTAAGCCTACCACGGGTCAGATAGATGATTTGGTAAGCGAAATAAACACTCGTACCGAAAAGGGCGAAAGGGTACTTGTTACCACCCTTACCAAAAAAATGGCAGAGGATTTAACCGAGTTTTTGGAAAATGTGGATATTAAAGTCCGTTATATGCACCACGATGTTGATACAATGGAGCGTATGCAAATTATCCGTGATTTAAGACTTGGCGTGTTTGATGTTTTGGTGGGTATAAATCTGCTTCGTGAAGGTCTTGACCTGCCCGAAGTATCGCTCGTTGCAATACTCGATGCCGATAAAGAAGGCTTTTTGCGCAGTGAAACTTCACTTATTCAAACCATTGGCCGAGCGGCTCGTAATGCCGATGGTACCGTTATAATGTACGCCGATACGGTAACGCCGTCTATGGAGCGCGCAATAACAGAAACCGAGCGCCGCCGAGCTATTCAAACCGAATATAACGAAAAAAACGGTATTGTGCCTAAAACGGTTATTAAGGATGTGCGCGACGTTATTGAAATGGGCGGCTCTAAAAAGATTAAAACTGCCGATGCTAAGCGTATGTCAAAGGCAGAGCGTGATGAGCTTATAAAGAAAATGACCGAAGAAATGAAGCAGGCGGCGAAATTGCTTGAATTTGAGTACGCCGCCGAGCTTAGAGATAAAATTGCAAATCTTAAAAAAATCAAATAATAGGAGAGGCATTATGTTTAACTTTTCAATTATGCCGCTTGATTTGGAGCATATTGATGAAATCTGTCAGGATATAAAATATCAATATGAAAACGGCACCGCTTCAATGGCGCTTTTTATAATGCAACTTGTGCCCGAAGGCGACCCAGTTATTCCCAAGGCAGAAAGACAGTGTGAAATTTACGCCAAATTTAAAGAACGTTTAGATGCTATGGGTCTTAAAAGCGGTATTTTAGCGCAGTGTACCATTGGTCACGGCTATCCACTCGCAAAACCATCATCCTTTACCAAGGTTGTAAATCTTACAGACGGCGAAGAGGCCCACGTTGTGTGCCCTTATGATGAAGGCTTTAGAGAATATATCCGCCACGCCTTTAGCGTTTTAGCATCATATAATCCCGACCATATTATGCTTGATGATGACTTCCGCCTTATTATCCGTGAGGGTAAGGGCTGTGCTTGTGGTATGCATTTAGATGCTTTTGAAAGAAAAACAGGCGTTAGAAAAACAAGGGAAGAAATTGCGGCTCACGTTTTCGGTAAAACCAAGGAAGACGAAAAATACCGTGATGCCTTTGTTGAAACTCAGCTTGAGTCATTAAGAGAGTGCGTTAAATATATGCGTGAGGGCATTGATTCGGTTAATCCTCAAATCCCCGGTTCTTTTTCTTGCGTTGGCCCATGCTGTGAAGCGGCTACCGAAATCGCTACAACAATGGCGGGTAAAGGGAACCCCGTTATTCTCCGTATAAATAACGGCAACTATCACCCCGTAGGCACTAAAAGATTTTCAAATATCTTTATGCGCGCCGCAGTTCAAATGGCAGTACTTAAGGGTCAAGGTAAGGTTGATAGCTTCCTAGCCGAAACCGACACCTGCCCACAAAACCGTTATAGCACCGGTGCAATGTCACTTCACTCTCACTTTGTTGGAACAATTTTAGAAGGCGTTTCGGGCGCAAAGCACTGGATAACAAGACTTACCACTTTTGAGCCACAGAGCGGTAAAAAATATCGCGAAGTGCTTGGTAAACATAACAAGTGGTATGAAACCTTATCCGCCCTCGTTCCTACTCTTAAATGGCGCGGCGCAGGTATACCGATTTCAAGTAAACCCGACTATTGCTTTGAAGAATCAAACTCGGTAAGCGGTTGGGGCACCTGCGTGTTAGAAAGACTTGGTATTCCAATGTATTTTTCTTCCGATGACTGCGCAGTTACATTTTTAGATGGCTCAATGACCGATTTGTTTGATGATGAAAAAATTAAAGCTATGCTTAAGGGCACCCTTGTGCTTGATGGTGGAGCTGCCGTAAAACTTTGTGAGCGCGGCTTTGCTAAAGAATTAGGCGTAGAAGTTTTTGAAACTCCCAAATACTTTGTTAGCAGAGAATTTTTTGCAGATAATGAAAAAAGATTTGTTAATAGGCAAACAAATTCGCGTGAGATTAAGCCCATCTCTGATGGCGTAAGGGTATTAACCAGATGCTTTGTTGTATCTAACGGTCAGGATAGAGATGATATGCCCCCCGCAAGCACCACTTATAAAAACAGCCTTGGCGGTACAGCTATTGTATTTGCGGGTGATGCTAAAACCGAATTCCATTACACAACTGCTTTTGGCTTCCTTAATGCTACTCGTAAAGATCAGTTTATCTCTCTTTTAAAGGAATACGGTGATTTACCCGTTTACACTCCCGATGATGATGAAATTTACCTTAAGGCCGCAGATATGGAAGACGGTAGCCTTTTCTGCGCACTCTTTAACGTAAGTATGGACCCCGTAGATAATATCAGACTCTGCCTGCAAAAAACTCCATCTAATATTTTAGAATTAGATTTAAACGGCGAGTTTACCCCCGTTGAATATAAGGCAGAAAACGGCGAATATGTGCTTAATAAACCCGCTCATATTATCACGCCCGTTATTTTAAAGATTGAATATTAAAAAAATAAAATCTCAATTAGGAGAATTAATTATGAAAGAATTTACCCCAATGCTTTTTACCACCCTTAAGGGTTATAACGGCAGTAAGCTTATAAAGGATATTGTAGCAGGTATTATAGTTGCAATTATCGCTTTGCCGCTTTCCATTGCACTTGCTATTGCTTCGGGCGTTGGTCCTGAAGAAGGTCTTTACACCGCCATTATTGCGGGCGCCCTAATTTCCATTTTTGGCGGAAGCAAGGTGCAAATCGCAGGTCCTA
>JAFVIF010000048.1 GCA_017474125.1 Clostridia bacterium | reverse complement strand
CACGCATATCGCGGTACTGCTTTTCGTTAAGGAGCTGCTTCTTCTCAAGAGGAGTATTACCGGGGTCGGTGACAATGTATTGAGAGAAGTAAAGCACCTGTTCAAGCGCTTTGGGAGAAATATCAAGAGCAAGTCCCATACGTGAGGGAATAGTCTTGAAATACCAGATATGGGATACGGGAGCAGCAAGCTCAATGGTACCCATACGTTCTCTACGAACCTTAGCGCGGGTAACCTCAACGCCGCAGCGTTCACAAATCTTACCCTTATAACGAATGCGCTTATATTTACCGCAGTGGCATTCCCAATCCTTGGTGGGTCCGAAAATACGCTCGCAGTATAAGCCCTGTTGTTCAGGCTTTAAGGTTCTGTAGTTAATGGTCTCGGGCTTGGTAACCTCGCCGTATGACCAGCTTCTGATTTGTTCAGGAGACGCAAGGCCTATTTTTATAGACTCGTATTCAATATTGTTATCCATTCGCGTTTCCTCCCTTAGTTATTATCATCATCGTATTCGGAGAAATCTTCCTCGGTAATATCCTCGGCTATTTCTTCTCCGTTTTCATCCTGAAGTGTAAAGCCATCAAGGTTGCCGTCGGCAACAGTTTGCTCTTCAAGAGTTTCGTCTGCAACAGGTGCATAGGGTAAACCTATATCCTCATCCTCTTCAAAGGTCTGCTTTAAGTCAATTTCATTGTTATCAGCATCAAGCACCTTAACATCAAGACCGAGAGACTGAAGCTCCTTAATAAGAACCTTGAAGGATTCGGGCACGCCTGCCTTAGGCACGTTCTGACCCTTAACGATAGCCTCGTAGGTCTTAACACGTCCAACAACGTCGTCCGATTTAACGGTAAGGATTTCCTGAAGTGTATAAGCGGCACCGTAAGCTTCAAGTGCCCAAACTTCCATTTCACCGAAACGCTGACCGCCGAACTGAGCTTTACCGCCGAGAGGCTGCTGAGTTACAAGTGAGTAAGGACCGGTAGAACGGGCATGAATCTTATCATCAACAAGGTGATGGAGCTTAAGATAATACATATAACCAACGGTAACGGGATTATCAAAGCGCTCACCGGTACGACCGTCATTAAGGAAGGTTTTACCGTCAACTACCTTAAGCTTGCCCTCAACTGCCAATTCAGTAAGAGCGGCAACGTCGTTTCTGACTGCTTCATCAAGACGTCTGATATCACGCTTACCATCCTCGGTGATAACCTCCTCAACAAGGAGCTTACCCGCAAGGGGCTCAAGGAACATCTTGTTTTCGTGGTTGAACATGATTTCACGGTATACGCCCGCCTCGATAAAGGACTGAATAATATCAGACTCATGAGCGCCGTCAAATACAGGGGTACAAATCTTCCAGCCCAGCTTACTTGCAGCATAGCCGAGATGAACCTCAAGCACCTGACCGATATTCATACGTGAAGGAACGCCCAGAGGATTAAGCACGATATCAAGAGGTGTACCGTCGGGTAAATAAGGCATATCCTCACTGGGTAAAATACGGGATACAACACCCTTATTACCGTGACGACCCGCCATTTTATCACCAACGGAGATCTTTCTCTTCTGTGCAATATAGCAACGTACTACAAGGTTAACGCCGGGGCTTAATTCAGAGGAATTTTCTCTGTCGAATACCTTAACATCAACTATAGTACCGTATTCACCGTGAGGCACGCGTAAAGAAGTATCACGCACTTCCCTTGCCTTTTCGCCGAATATAGCGCGTAGAAGTCTTTCCTCGGCAGTAAGCTCGGTTTCACCCTTAGGAGTAACCTTACCTACAAGTATATCGCCTGCAGTAACTTCGGCGCCAACGCGAATAATACCACGCTCGTCAAGGTCACGCAAGGCTTCCTCACCAACGTTGGGAATATCACGGGTAATATCTTCAGGTCCAAGCTTGGTATCTCTCGCTTCGATTTCATATTCTTCAATATGAATAGAGGTATACATATCCTCTCTAACAAGCTTTTCATTAATAAGAACAGCGTCCTCATAGTTATAACCTTCCCAGGTCATAAAGCCGATAAGAGCATTACGTCCAAGGCTGATTTCACCGTTACTTGTTGCAGGACCGTCGGCAATTACTTCCTTTTCTTCAACCTTTTGTCCTACATTAACGATAGGCTTCTGGTTAATACAGGTTCCGTGATTGGAACGAAGGAATTTAATAAGATTGTACTCGTCAATTTCACCGTTTTCAGCCTTAATACGAATCGTATCGGCAGAAACGTAATCAACGGTACCTGCGCGGTTAGCAAGTACAACAACTCCGGAGTCAACAGCAGCCTTGTACTCCATACCGGTAGCAACAATAGGACTTTCGGTTTTAAGAAGCGGCACAGCCTGCTTCTGCATGTTTGAACCCATGAGGGCACGGTTGGTATCGTCGTTCTCAAGGAAGGGTATCATAGCAGTTGCTACAGATACAACCATCTTAGGAGATACGTCCATAAAGTCGGCCTGAGAAGACTCTACCTCAAGGAAGCCGTCGCGATAACGTGCGTTTACCTTGGAACGAACAAAATAGCCGTTTTCGTCAAGAGGCTCGTTGGCCTGTGCTACATAGTAATCGTCCTCTTCATCAGCGGTCATATAAACAACCTCTTCAAGGACTCTGCCCGTAGCCTTATCTACCTTTCTGAAAGGAGCTTCAACAAAGCCGTATTCATTAATACGAGCATAGGTAGCAAGATAAGAAATAAGACCGATGTTAGGACCTTCAGGGGTTTCAATAGGACACATACGACCGTAGTGAGTATAGTGAACGTCACGAACCTCGAAGGAAGCTCTGTCACGGGAAAGACCGCCGGGGCCGAGAGCCGAAAGACGGCGCTTATGAGTAAGCTCTGACAGAGGGTTGGTCTGATCCATAAACTGAGAAAGCGGAGAGGAACCGAAAAATTCCTTAATAGCCGCTACAACAGGACGGATATTAATAAGTGACTGAGGAGTAGCATTGTCTACATCCTGAGCCTGAAGAGTCATCTTTTCACGAACAACACGCTCCATACGGGAGAAGCCGATACGGAACTGATTCTGTAAAAGCTCACCAACAGAACGAATACGACGGTTACCTAAGTGGTCTATATCGTCGGTGCTGCCTACACCGTAGTTAAGACCTACGAAGTAGTTAATGGAAGCAAAAATATCGTCAACGGTAATGTGCTTAGGGATAAGGTTATCAATGTTAGCAGCAATAGCTTCACGGATAGCCTCTTCACCCTCGTTGTTCTCAAGAATGTCCTTAAGGCAGGCGAAAGAAACCTCCTCGTTAATACGAAGGTCGGTAACGTCGAAATCAATAAAATCATTGATATTTACCATACCGTTGGAAAGAACCTTAACCTCGCGGTTATTACCTTCAGCATCTAAAGCGAAAACGTATGCCTCGCAAACACCCTTGCGCTGAATGGTATTAGCTAATTCCTTAGTAATTACGGTATCGGGCTCGGCAAGAATTTCGCCGGTCAAAGGATCAATAACGGGACGAGAAACTGTATGGCCCACAAGACGTGTGCCGATAGCAAGCTTCTTGTTGTATTTATAACGTCCTACACGAGAAATATCGTAACGGCGCGCATCAAAGAATAACTGATTAAGATAATTCTCAGCACCCTCAACGGTTACAGGCTCGCTGGGACGAAGCTTTTTGTAAAGCTCAATAAGAGCCTCGGACTTATTGTTAATGCCGTCAGCCTCCATAGTAGCTAACATACATTCACTGCTTCCGAAAAGCTCAAGAATCTGTTCATTGGTTTCAACGCCCAAGGAACGAATAAGAACGGTCACGGGAATTTTGCGGTTTTTGTCAATACGAACGTAAACCACGTCATTCATAGAGGTTTCATACTCAAGCCATGCACCGCGGTTAGGTATAATAGTAGAGGTGTAAAGACGCTTACCGGTTTTAACATCGGCTGTTACGTCATAATATACACCGGGAGAACGAACGAGCTGTGAAACGACAGTACGCTCAGCACCGTTGATAACGAAGGTACCCGACTCGGTCATCAACGGGAAATCTCCCATAAACACTTCACTTTCCTTAATCTCGCCTGTTTCGTTATTAAGAAGACGAGCAGTAACGCGAAGGGGAGCAGCATAGGTAGTATCCCTTGCCTTGCACTCCGTCACATCATACTTGGGTTTTTCGTCGAGGCGATAGTCAATAAAATCAAGAACAAGATTACCGGTGTAATCGGTTATTGACGACATATCGCGGAAGACTTCCTTGAGTCCTTCTTCGATAAACCATTTGTATGAATTCTTCTGAATCTCAATGAGGTTAGGCATATCAATAACTTCATTGATCTTGGAGAATGTCATACGAGTGTTTTTTCCCAGTTGTACAGGTTTTACCTTAACTGTTGACTCCATAGGTTTTAAATCACTCCTCCAAAATTTTACGGTTTTCACCGCCTTAACTCCAATGCGGTAATAACGGCTGTATTTGTATAAATATACTTTAAAAAAAGCATATTATAAGCCATATTACCCCATCATTAGCGAATTCTAATTATATTACACTTTAGGTAGTAAGTCAAGCCTTTTTTTACAAAATTTAGAAAAAAATAAACTGCCCGATTTTTTCGGGCAGTTACGAATTATTTTATAACGTTAACCTTTTCGTAAAGGGTGTTAATAACGGCGTTGTTTACGTAGATATATTCAATATAATTTTTGTCGTAATTCTTTTCAATTTCTTCTGCGGTTGTCTCATTAAGCTTAGCAAGCTCTTCAATTTTTGCATTAATTGCTTCATCGGTTACTTCAAGGCCCAGCTTATCGAAGGCTGCATACAAAACAACCTCTTCGGTAAGCACGTTGTTCTTAAAGGTTGCCTCATCCATACCATAATAGGAAAGAAGCTCTTCAAAGCTTATTCCGTTATACTTTGCGTAATCGGTGTAGTAATTTTTATGGTAGCTGTAGCAGTTACCCTCATTATCGGGAGGAAGCTTAGTAACGCTTGTATTATTAATAAGGTAGTCGTAGATATATTTCTTAATACATCTTTCATCAAGGTCGGCAAGGTAAGCGTTTGCATTATCAAAGCCCGCCGCTTTGGCGAATTCATCGTTAACGTCGCTAAAGGGACGCTTTACAGAATTAACGGTTACTGTAAAAATTGCGTCAGCGCCCGAAAGCTTAATTGTCTTTGAGCCTGTTTCAAGGTCGGTGGAATCACCGTAGTTTGCAGGAAACGTAACCTTAATGTCAACGGTAGAGCCGATTTTTACTCCGATAAGCTGTTCCTCAAAGCCTTCAATAAACTGACCGGAGCCAATGGTTAAATCAAAGCCCTTAGCAGTACCGCCCGTAAAAGCAACACCATCAACCTTACCTGCATAGTCTATGTTGGTGATATCACCATCGGCAACCTTGCCCTCGGAAACCGAGTAGGTGTAGGTATTAAGGTCGGAAGCCATAGAGTCCTTATACACGGTGATGTAATCTGCGCTGTTAGTATCAACCTTAATTGCTTCGATATCACAAAGGGTAACGTACTTATCAAGTCCCTTAACGTAGTTTAATCGGTCGATGCTGCCACAGCCTGCAAGGGAAAGCATTAGAAACATAGCGAGAAATAGTGCAATAATCTTTTTCATATAAAAACTCCTAATTATTATTAAGCTGACCCGTTGATGCAGCTTTAAGATAAGCGTTTATAAATCCGTCGATATCGCCATCCATTACGGCGTTAATGTTAGAATACTCAAAACCTGTACGGTGGTCCTTGGCAAGAGTATACGGCATAAATACATAGGAACGTATTTGCGAGCCCCAAGCAATTTCCTTTTGCACACCCTTAATGTCTTCTATTTTGTCAAGGTGTTCCCTTTCCTTAATTTCAACAAGCTTTGATTTAAGCATACGAAGACAGGTATCCTTATTTTGGAACTGACTTCTTTCGGTTTGGCATGCAACGACTATGCCCGTAGGAATATGGGTAATACGAACAGCAGACGAGGTTTTATTAATATGCTGACCGCCCGCACCACTGCTTCGATAGGTGTCAATTTTTAAATCCTCTTCACGAATGGTAATTTCAACGTCATCGGTTATTTCGGGCATAACCTCAAGAGAGGCAAAAGACGTATGTCGCCGTCCCGAGGAATCAAAGGGCGAAACACGCACAAGGCGGTGAACACCGTGCTCGCTTTTAAGATAGCCGTAGGCGTTAAGACCCTCTATTGTAAGAGTGGCGCTTTTCAGTCCCGCTTCGTCACCGTCTAAAAAGTCAACCATACTTGTTTTAAAGCCGTGACGTTCAGCCCATCTTGTAAAAAGGCGGACAAGCATTTGGTTCCAATCCTGCGCTTCGGTACCGCCCGCACCTGCGTGGAAGGTTAGAATAGCATTATTTTTGTCGTATTCACCGACAAGCAAGGTTTCAAGGCGCTGTGCCTCAAGACTTTGCTCGTATTGCTCCAGCTCCGAAAGGATTTCATCCGCCATAGATTCATCCTCTTCTTCATCGGCCATTTCAATAAGCACCATAATATCGTCGTAGGACGATACAAGCCTATCGTAAGCCTCCACCTTATTTTTAAGTGCGCCAAGCTTTTGTACAACCACCTGACTCTTTTCGGGGTCGTCCCAAAAGGAGGCCTCGGAAGTTTTGTATTCAAGCTTATCAATTTCCATTTTGGTGGAATCGTAGGCCAAAGCATCCTTCAAATCAACCATTTCGTCGTGATGAGACTGAAGACGCAGTTTAAGTTCCTCAAAAACTAACATAAATTCTCCTTAATCTTAATGGCAAAAGCAAACCAATTGTCATTACGTAATTCCTGTAAAACAGTAAAGCCGTTATCCAAAATGCTACGCTTTACTTCCTCGGCGCGTGAATCAATAATACCCGAAGCAATAAGCACCGAATCATTATACATATAATCGCTTACGTTACTAAGCAGGCGCATAACCACGTCGGCAACAATATTGGCGCATACAATATCGTATTTACCGCTTACCTTTTCGGCAAGGTCGCCGTGAATGTATTCGGTTTTAAGTGCAACGCCGTTCATTTCGGCATTTGCCTTTGCAACCCTTACCGAGGTTTCGTCAATATCAACGCCTACAGCATTTTCAGCACCGAGTAATACGCCCGCAATACTGAGTATTCCGCTTCCGCAACCGATATCGAGAACCGAGTCCCCTGCTCTGACGTACTCTTCAAGCAGCTTTAAGCAAAGAGAGGTGGTTGCATGGGTACCCGTTCCGAAAGCGGCGCCGGGATCAATTTTCAAAATGCAACGGTTGTCGGGATTATCGTATTTTTCCCACGCAGGCACCACAGCGAGGCGCGAGCCGATTTCGGTGGTATGAAAATACTTTTTCCAATTTTCGTTCCAATCCACGTCGGTAACTGTAACGTAGGAAACATCAAAGGGTATTGCCTCACCCTCAAGCCTTGCCTTTAAAAACGCGAGAGCTTCGGTAAGATTATCCGATTTATCAACGTAAATATGAATTAAAGCACTGCTTCTGTCCTTATTTAATAAATCCTCGTCAATAAGGTCGATATGAGCAATTTCCCAAGCCTGACTTTCCATATCGGAATAGTCCTCAATATAAATTCCATAAGGCACCGTCATATTAGCAATAGCCGAAGCAGTATCGCATTTATCTGCAGGAACCTTAACAACAATTTCAAACCAATCCATAATACTCTCCTAAAAATACTTATAAGTATTGTATCACATAATTATAATTTTGCAAACAATTTTTACGCTGTTGATTTATTTTTTGAATTATAGTATAATGGTATATTGTAAAATAATATGCTCGGAGGGTATTTATGATATATCACAGTGCAGATGTGGAAGAGGTAATTTCGCATTTTGAGGTTGACCCAAACAAAGGACTGCCTACGGGAGTGGCAGACCAACGCTTTGCCGAACACGGCGGTAACATTCTGACAAAAGCGGAAAAAACTCCGCTCATCACCCAAATAATGTTACAGCTTAAAAACCCCGTAAATCTGTTTTTAATAAACTGCGCCGTTATTTCCCTTGTTATTAATCTTGTGTATATGAAGGATAAGTTCTATTCTCCGTTACTTATCATTCTTATTCTTGCTATTAACCTTGCCGTTTCGATTATCCATCAAAAGCAAAGCGAGCGCACCGCCGAATCCCTTGAATCAATGAATATACCCAAGGTTAAGGTGCTTCGTGACGGAATAGTAAAAACCGTAGGCTCCACCTACGTTGTGCCAGGTGATATTTTAGTTCTTGAAACGGGTGACTTCGTGTGTGCCGACGCACGACTTATTGAAGCCTTCGATTTTCGCTGTAACGAAGCCTTTGTAACAGGCGAGGAAATCACCGCTGAAAAGGACCATAATGCCATTCACGAGGATATTACCCCCGTTGAAGGCAGGTCTAATATGGTATTTACAGGCAGTAACGTAATAACAGGCCGCGCGAAGGCTGTAGTTACCGAAACGGGTATGAATACCGAAATGGGCAAGGCAGTTACCTTGCTTAAAACCTACAACGCCGTAGATTCAAAGCTGAAGGACAAGCTTAATTCTATAGGCAAGGTCAGCGGTATAGTGCTTATTTTCTTCTGCATTATTGCCTTTACCGCAAACCTGCTTATTAATTTCAGAAGCGGTGGCCATTTTGCAGTTACTCTTGCCGATTCACTGCTTAATTCGGTTGCGCTACTCGTGTCGGTGCTTCCCGAGGGACTTCCCGTTATGGCGGCTGTTGCAATGGGTGTTTCAATCAAAACGCTTTTGCATAAAGGTATGATAACCAAAGACTTCGCCGTATTTAATTTGCTACCCGAGGTTAACGTAATTTGCTCCGACAAAACAGGCATTCTCACAAAGGACAAAATGATTGCCGAAAAAATATTCAATCGTACAGAAGTGATTGATGCCAATAACGCTTTTTCCGACTCTAACAGCATTAATATTTTACGCCTTGCCGCTCTTTGCACCTCCCAGTCTAAGGAAGACGTTGACAGCCCAATGTACGGTGACGCGACTGAGCTTGCAATTATTTCGGCATTTAATCAATCGGTTTCACAGGATGAAAGGGATATTTATAATAACTATCCCCTGCTCACCAAGCTCCCCTTTGACTTCGAAAGAAAAATCACCGTTACGGTTAATATGATTAACGGTATTCCCGTTGCTATAGCAAAAGGTGCTCCCGACAACTTATTAAAGGCAAGCGGAGCCGAGGATAACGAGTTGTACATAAAAACCGTTAACGAGCTTGCCGCAGGCGGTATGCGTGTAATAGCCGTTGCGTACAAGGAGCTAAGTGAAATACCCTCTAACCTTGATTACAGCTATATTGAAAGCGATATGAATTTTGCCGGCTTAATTGCCCTAAGCGACCCTCCGCAGGATGACAGTATTTCGTTTATAGAGGAATGTGATGCAGGCAATATTAAAACCGTGATGATTACGGGTGACCACGTTACCACTGCACGCGCCGTTGCAAGAAGGCTGGGTATTTTAAAGGACGGCAGCTTGGTTATAAGCGGCGAGGAGCTTGCAGAGATGAGCGACGAGGAATTAGAAGAGAATATTTTAAAATATTCCGTTTTTGCCAGACTACTCCCCGATCAAAAGCTTCGTATTGTTACGGCTCTTAAAAAACGCGGTATGACCGTAGCAATTACGGGAGACAGTGTTAACGATGCACAAGCCTTAAGCAAAGCGGACGTTGGCTTTGCACCCCACGACAAGGGCACCGACGTTGCGCGTGGAGCCGCCGATATAATAATGAATAAAAGCAGCCTTTCAACCATTGTAGAGGCTATCAGCACCTCCCGCAGCTTATTTTGTGCTTTAAGAAAGTCCATTGTTTATTTGCTGAGCAGTAATCTCGGCGAATTATTTTCTATTCTTATTTGCATTTTCGCCTTTGGCCGTTTCCCGATTAACGCTTTACAGTTTTTAATCATTAACCTTGTAACCGACACCTTCCCTGCTCTCAGCATTTTATCCGACGGCGTATACGAGCACAAGGCAATTAAAAGCTTCGTTGCTTCCGATAAGGCTCTGTTCACCCCAAGGTCGGCACTCGTTACCGCCGTACAGTGCATTATGACAACCGCCGCCGCAATCATCGGATATTCAATTACGGTCAATGCGGGCGAAAATACAGCATCTACCGTAATGTTTACGGTGCTTATATTCTCACAGCTTTTAAATATGATAAGCGTTAAGTTTGAAGCCTTATTCTTTAAAGGCAGACACTTCAGAAGCCTTGGAAATTCATTAGTATTGGCTATGCTTACGATTATTGTAATTTTCCTTGTTCTAACCCCAATGGGTGTGCCCTTCGGCCTTGCGGCGCTTTCCTTTGCCGAATTTATGAAAGCAACACTTCTTTCGTTAACGGTATTTGCTACGGGCGAATTAACCAAGGTCGGCTTTATGCTTTACGACAAGCTTAAATAAACAATAAAACCGTCACGCTGTGACGGTTTTATTTATTAAAATGATTATAAATATTTTCGGCAGTTTTCTTGTCAATACCCTTTACCGCGTTCAATTCCTGAAGAGTTGCCGATTTAATATTCTTCAGTGTTTTAAAATGCTTAAATAAAGCGGCAATTCGTTTTTCGCCAACGCCGTCAATTAAGTTTAACTCGCTTTTGGTCATGCCCTTAGACATACGCTTTTTATGAAAGGTAATTGCAAAGCGGTGGGTTTCGTCCTGAATACGGGTTACGAGCACAAAGGCGCTTTTAGTAGGCTTAATGGCAATATCTCCGTCATTGGCGGCAATGGCGCGGGTACGGTGCTTTGAATCCTTTACCATACCAAAAAGCGGAACGTTAACGTTATGCGCTTCAAGAACAGGCTGTACAGCCGATATTTGTCCCTTACCTCCGTCGAGTAAAATAAGGTCGGGTAAGGTGCTGAAGGCAGAGTCCTCCTGCTTTTCGTATTCTGAGAGTCGGCGATGGATAACCTCTGCCATAGAACGGTAGTCATCCTGACCTGAAAAGCTTTTAATTTTAAATTTTCTGTAATTTGCCTTAAGCGGTCTGCCGTCGCAGAAAACAACCATTGAAGCAACATTTTCGTTTCCTGCGGTATTTGAAATATCGTACGACTCAATATACCGAGGCGCGCCGTTCATCCCAAGCAGTACTCCCAATTCCTCAAGTGCGGCGGTTTCCTTGCCCGTTCTTTCGATTCGCTTTGAAAGGGTTTCGGCGGCATTGCTTCTACACATATCAAGGGTCTTTTTAAGCTCTCCCTTTTGAGGCACCGTAATTTTAACACTACCGCCCAAGGTGGTGCTTAACCATTCCTCGGTGGTATCAGCCGCTTCGGGCAGCTCGTCAATAATAATGCTTTGGGGTATATCGTTGCCTCTACTGTAAAAACGCACTAAAAATTCGCCGTATAATTCAGCCCTTGAGCTAATATCCTCAAATATAAAATGCTCCTGATCGCACAAATGCCATTCTCTGAATTTAAGCATTTGCAGACAGGCGGTATTTCCTATAACGGCACAGGCAAATACGTCTTGATTTTTATGAACAGACGAAATAACCTTCTGTCGCTGTGCAATTTTATTTACGGCTTCTATTCTGTCTCTCAGCCTTGCGGCCTGCTCAAAATCAAGCCGTTCTGCCGCCGCTTCCATTTGAAGGCGCAATTTTTTAATATCCTCTTCCCCGTATCCGCCCTTTTTAATAAAGGCTACGGCCGAGTCAACCGCTTCAAGATAATCGCTTAAAGAAACCTTTCCCCTGCAGGGTCCCGAGCAACGACCGATATGAAAATTCAAGCACGGCTTGGACGGTTTGTCAAAGGAACGATTGCAGTCGGGCAATTTAAATATTCTTAAAGCTTCGTCGACTGCGTTTTTAACGACGGCGCCCGAATGGTAAGGGCCGATATATTTTCCGTCCTTGTCCTTTTGCTTTACCCATTCAATCTTTTTCCACTTATCATCGGTTATTTTAACGTAGTGGTAGCCTTTATCATCCTTAAGAAGAATGTTGTATTTGGGCTGATTCTGCTTTATAAGCGAATTTTCAAGTATTAACGCTTCGAATTCGGTGTCACAGAGGATATAATCAAAGTCATCTACGTTGGTCACCATTTTAATAACCTTCATACTGTGATTGGTGTGAGAGCCGAAATATTGGGTTACTCTGTTTTTAAGCGCCTTAGCCTTGCCGACGTATATAATCGTCCCCTGCTTATCCTTCATTATATAAACACCGGGTGTAAGGGGCAAGCCGTTGGCTTTCGCTTTCAATTCACTTTTAGTCACACTGCAACACCTCCTTTTCCTTAGCTTATATTGTAATATTTTCTTTTTTCTTTTTCAAGAGTTGATTTTTTTGCCGTTTGCTATTAAAATTAGTTTGGTGATAAATAATGATTTATAAAATAACGGTTATAATTATCGCTATGTGCTTTTTTCTGTGTGGCTGTAAGCAGAACACCTTTTCCTCGCCCGAATATGCAGTCGTTGAAAACAATAACGCGGCAGGAATCGGAAACGTTGACGGCTACAGAATACAACAGCACAAGGAAAAGGAAGAAATTATTTCCTGCTATTACGTTAATAAAAATACTAAAAAATTTCACAAGCCAACCTGTCCCTACGCACTAAAAATGAATGAAACGTCAACCCTACTTATCCCCGATAGGGATTTCCTTATCGACCAAAACTACACTCCCTGCGGTCACTGTAAGCCCTGAGAAAGGAATTTTATATGTCGCTGATTAAATGTGAAAATTTAAAAATAGGCTATAACGACAAAACCGTTCTTTCCGATTTGAATTTTGAAATTAACGAAAACGATTATTTATATATAATCGGTGAAAACGGCAGTGGTAAAAGCACGCTTATTAAAAGCATCTTAAAGCTTCAAAAGCCATTAGACGGAAAAATTGAATATTGCCCCAATCTTAAAGCTAACGAAATAGGCTATTTACCTCAGCAAAGCAGTATTCAAAGGGACTTTCCTGCAGGTGTTGAGGAAATTGTACTGTCGGGAAGCATTAACCGTATGGGCTTTAGGCCGTTTTACACCGCAAAGCACAGAAAAAAGGCACGTCATAATATGGAGCTTATGCGCATTGAGGATATAAAAAACGAAAGCTATCAAAGTCTTTCGGGCGGTCAGCAGCAACGTGTGCTGCTTGCACGTGCACTAACCGCAAGTAGTAAGGCTTTACTGTTGGACGAGCCCGTTACGGGACTCGACCCAATAGCCGCTTCCGATATGTATTCGCTTATTGAAACAATTAATAAGGAATACCGTATAGCGGTAATTATGGTTTCCCACGATATTAATGCCGCCTTTAAATACGCCACCCATATTTTACATTTATCATCCTCGGGTGTATTTTTCGGCACCAAAGACGAATACCGTAACAGCGAATTCCACAAAAGGTTTTATGGAGGTGGAATTTATGACTGAGTTTTTATCTCTGTTTTCATACGCTTTTATTCAGCGTGCATTAATAGTCGGCACCCTTATTTCCCTATGCTCAGCCTTACTTGGTGTAAGCCTTGTATTAAAGCGCTATTCAATGATTGGCGACGGACTGTCTCACGTTGGCTTCGGTGCCTTAGCGGTGGCCGCCGCTTTGGGGCTTACTCCTCTTTACGTAGCCGTTCCCGTAGTTATTATTGCCGCAATGCTGCTTTTAAGACTTAATTCGAGCAGTAAGCTTAAGGGTGATTCTGCCATTGCAATAATATCCACCGCCGCGCTTGCCGCAGGTGTTATTATCGTATCAAAAAGCGGAACAAATACCGACCTTTCTAACTATATGTTCGGCAGTATTTTGTCCATTAGCAAGGCCGATACGGTTTTAAGCGTTATTTTGTCGGTTATTGTTGCCCTACTGTTCATACTGTTTTATCACAAAATTTTCGCCGTTACCTTTGACGAAGACTTTGCAAGGGCAACAGGCACAAGGGTTTCGCTTTATAATACCCTTTTAGCCGTGCTCACCTCGGTTACGGTAGTAATAGGAATGAGAATGATGGGCACCTTGCTTGTTTCCAGCCTTATTATTTTCCCGCCGTTATCGGCCATAAGGCTTTGCAAAACCTTTAGGAGTGTAACGGTTACCGCGGCATTGCTGTCGGCAGTATGCTTCCTTTCGGGCTTATTTATTTCGTACGAATTATCCTTCCCGACGGGAGCTACAATAGTGCTTACAAATCTTTTCGTTTTAATATTAAGCTTTATAATCAAAAAAATCAAAGACGGTATAAAAAGAAAATCAACCTCTTCCGATAATTGAGAATGTTTTTTACCCGAATTCCGCCTTTCAATCATAACCACCGGTAAGCTACGGATATTCACAGCCCCTATAAGGGGCGCCTACCGGTCGGGTCCCTAAAGGGAACCTCGAAAGTTTAGCAACGCATTACCGTCTCGGGCAACCGCTCACGTGCGGCTGTCTTTTCGTTATACAAAAAACGCAGCAGCAAATAAATGCTACTGCGTTTTTAATAATTTATATAGTTTCGGCGATAACTGCCTTAATTGTGTGCATACGGTTTTCCGCTTCCTTGAAAACAATGGAACGCTCACTTTCAAATACCTCGTCGGTTACCGCCATACTGTCTCTTCCGAACTTTTCGCCCATTTCCTTCCCTATTACGGTTTTAAGGTCATGGAAGGCAGGAAGACAATGCATAAACACTACGTTATCTGCGGCGGCATCCATAAGCGAAGTATTCACCTGATAAGGAGAAAGCTCGTTAATTCTTTCCTCCCAAACGTCTAAAGGCTCGCCCATAGATACCCAAACGTCGGTATAAATAACGTTAGCATCCTTAACAGCCTTTTTGGGGTCGGTTTCAAACCTTAAGACAGCTCCGCTTTTTTCGGCTAAGGCCTTGCAGGTGCTGATAAGCTCCTTGCACGGCATATACTTTTCGGGGGCGCAGGCGGTAAAATTAAGGCCCATAATGGCACATCCAACCATTAGAGAATTACCCATATTGTAACGGGCATCTCCCATATAAACGAAATTAATACCCTCAAGGTAACCAAACTGCTCACGAATTGTAAGGAAGTCAGCAAGAATTTGAGTGGGATGGAATTCATTGGTAAGTCCGTTCCAAACGGGAACAGAAGCGTAGTGTGCTAATTCTTCAACTATTTCCTGACCGAAGCCACGGTATTCAATGCCGTCGTAAATACCCGAAAGCACCCTCGCCGTGTCGGCTATGCTCTCCTTTTTGCCAATCTGCGAGCCCGAAGGGTCGAGGTAGGTAGTACCAATACCTAAATCGCTTGCCGCAACCTCAAAGCTGCAACGGGTTCTTGTGCTTGTTTTTTCAAAAATAAGAGCAATATTTTTGCCTTTATAATCATCGTGTGCAATACCCGCCTTCTTTTTAGCCTTTAATTCGGCGGCCTTATCTATTAAATAGGTGATTTCTTCTTTATTAAAATCAAGAAGCTTTAAAAAATCTCTGCCTTTTAAGTTCATAGTATTTCCTCTCATTCAAGTGCGCCTTTAATAATTTCAAGGGCTTTTTCAAGGGTATCCATAGGAATATTAAGTGCGGGAAGCAATCTAACCTTATTTTTAGCGGTAAGTACGAGAACGCCTGCTTCCATACATCTTTTAACAACCTCAGCCGCAGGCCTGTCGGTTTCTATGCCCAGCATAAGTCCCATTCCCGTAACACCTTTAACACCCTTCGCATTGCTCAGAGTATTAACAATAAGCTCGCTACGTTCTCTTACACCTTTTAAAAGCTCATCGTCAATACGGCTTATAACGTTAACGGCACCTGCGCAGGAAATGGGGTTGCCGCCAAAGGTAGAGCCGTGGCTGGAGGGGGTAAATACTTCTCCCAGCTTTCCGAAAAGCATGGTAGCACCTATGGGCAATCCGCCTGCAAGTCCCTTTGCGGTAGAAACGATATCGGGGGTAAAGCCGTAGTTCATATAGCCGTAAAGCTGACCCGTTCTGCCGTTACCCGTTTGAACCTCGTCAACAATAAGCAAAATATCCTTTTCCTCGGCAATTTTAACAAGGGCATCCACAAAATCTTTATTCAGAGGATTAACACCGCCCTCACCCTGCACCGTTTCAAACATTACTGCAACGGGATTATACTTATCAACACTTTCCCTTAAGGCCTCAATATCATTGGCGGGGGTGTACGCAAAACCGTCGGTAAGTGGGAGAAAATCGTTATGAAAAACGTCTTGTCCCGTGGCGGCAAGTGTTGTAATAGTTCTGCCGTGGAAGCTGTTAACAAGAGTTAAAATAATAGGGTTTTTAATTCCCTTTACGTCGGCGGCATACTTTCTTGCCGCTTTAATCGCGCACTCGTTGGCTTCTGCACCTGAATTAGAAAAGAACACCTTACTGCAACCGGTACGCTCACAAAGCATTTTTGCAAGAGTTATGCAGGGAGAAGAATAGTAAAGGTTTGAAGTATGCTGAAACCTGCAGAGCTGTTCAGTAACGGCGCTCACCCAGCTTTCGTCACTATAGCCGAAGGTATTTACGGCAATACCTGTACCAAGGTCAATATATTCCTTTCCTTTTTCGTCGTAGCAAACGCTTCCCATACCCTCAACAATATGCAAAGGGAAACGATTATAGGTGCCTGCTATATATTTTTTATCGTCCTCAATATAAGACATTGCTTACTCACCTTTTTTTCTGTAAAACATTGTACCGATACCTTCATCGGTAAGAGTTTCAATAAGTATGGAGTGTTCAACTCTGCCGTCGATAATAAATACCTTTCTAACGCCCCATTCAATGGCATTAATACAGCACTGAGACTTTGGTATCATACCGCCGGAGATTACACCCTCCTCCATAAGAGCCTTGGCTTCCTCAACCTCAATATGAGAAATAAGGGAATTTGGATCGTGCATATCCCTTAAAATACCGCTTATATCGGTAAGGGAAATAAGACTTTCCGCTTCCATAGCGCCTGCAATTTTTGCGGCGGCGGTGTCGGCATTTACGTTATAAACGTTGCCCTGCTTATCGCAAGCAAGGGTTGAAACAACCGGAATATATCCCTTTTCAATAACGTCTAAAATAGGCTGAACGTTAACCTTGGTAATATCACCTACGTAGCCGAGCTCGGGGTCAACCGGCTCAGCCATAAGCATATGTCCGTCGATACCCGAAAGTCCGATAGCCTTACCGCCCTTACGCTCAATAAGGTTAACAAGGCTTTTATTCACCTTGCCTGCAAGCACCATTTGAACAATATCAACAGTATCCTTATCGGTAACGCGAAGTCCGTTTACAAACTTGCTTTCGAGTCCTACCCTGCCAAGCATATCGGTAATTTCGGGACCGCCGCCGTGAACCAGCACAACCTTTACGCCAACCAAGGTAAGAAGGATAATATCACTCATTACCGAGTTTTTAAGGTCCTCGTTAATCATAGCGTTGCCGCCATATTTAATTACCACAATTTTGCCTGTGTACTTTTTTATGTAAGGCAATGCCTGTACAAGTATTTCGGCTCTGTCTGAATTAGAAACATTCATAAAACACACTCCATTAAAAAACAGGTAAAATCTCCACTTAAAAATAAATGGAGATTTCTTAATTAATTAAGTACGGTAATCACCGTTAATTTTAACGTAATCATAGGTAAGGTCACAGCCCCAAGCGGTTGCGTCGAATTCACCGTCATTAAGATTAACAAGAATTTCGATTTCGTTTTCCAAAAGAATTTCCTTAGCCTTATCCTCGCTGAAATCAACACCGCTTCCGCTTTCGCATACCGCAATTTCACCCTTTACCGATTTAAAGGAAACGTCAACCTTAGTCACGTCAACGTCACATTTAGCGTAACCGATAGCGCAGAGCACTCTGCCCCAGTTGGCATCGGCGCCGAACATAGCGGCCTTGGTAAGAGAAGAACAAATAATGCTTTTTGCAACCTTTTTGGCTGTAAGTAAATCCTTAGCACCCTTTACCTTACATTCAAGAAGCTTGGTAGCGCCTTCGCCGTCGGCGGCAATGCATCTGCAAAGGTAAACCGTAACGGTATTAAGCGCCTTCATAAAGGTTTTAAAGTTATCATCCTCTTCGGTAATTTCGTTATTCCCTGCCATACCGTTAGCAAGAACGGCAACAGTATCGTTGGTAGAGGTATCACCGTCAACGCTTACCATATTAAAGGTATCTTTAATATCACCCGATAACGCCTTTTGTAAAAGCGGAGCCGAAATAGCGCAGTCGGTGGTAATAAATACGAGCATAGTTGCCATATCGGGATGAATCATTCCGCTTCCCTTGGCAATACCGCCTATTTTACATTCTACACCGTCAATTTCAAATGAAACGGCAATTTCCTTAACAAGCGTATCGGTGGTCATAATTCCGTATGCCGCCTCAGTACTGTTGTCACCCAAAGCGGAAACAAGCATAGGCACACCCTTTTTAATGGGCTCAATGCTCAAGGGCTGACCGATAACACCCGTAGAAGCAACTATAACGTCGGTTTTATCAATACCTAAAGCGGCAGCGGTTATTTCGCTCATTTCCTCGGCAACCTGAACACCGTTTGCATTACAGGTATTAGCGTTGCCGCTGTTACAAATAACAGCCTGCGCCTTGCCGTTGGCAATATGCTTTTTAGTAACCTCAATAGGCGCGCCTTTAACTAAATTAGTAGTGTAAACAGCCGCCGCATTGGCGAGAGCTTCGCTGTAAATAAGAGCAATATCGTTTTTGGTTTTGTTCTTACGAACACCGCAATGAACACCTGCCGCCGTAAAGCCCTTCGCGGCACAAACACCGCCGTTAATAATCTTCATAAAAAACTTCCTTAAATATTTAATCCCGTAGTCGGGTCAACACCCATAACAATATTCATACATTCAACCGCCGCACCCGAGGCACCCTTACCAAGGTTATCGTACCTTGCGGCAAGTAAAACTCTGTCATTGTTACCGAAAACGGCAACCTCCATACTGTCAAGTCCCGAAAGCTTAGCCGCCGACAAAAAGCCTGCTTCGTCACCGCCGTCGGTATATTTAACAATAGGTCCGTTATATTTATTGCTGTAAACAGCCTTAATATCGTCAATGCTTTTACCGCTTGAAAGCTGTGAAGCAAAAATCGGAATGGTAACACACATTCCGCTATAAAAATCAGATACTATCGGAGAAAAGGCAGGCAAATTATTAATACCCGTTACAGCTTTAATTTCCTTTAAATGCTTATGCTGCTGAGTAAGAGCATATTGACGGGGGGCCGTATACAGCTTATCAGCATTTTCCGCTTCATAATCGGCAATCATTTTTTTGCCGCCACCACTGTAGCCCGTTACCGAGGTACAGCACAAAAGCACGTCCTTGCTTAAAATTCCCGCTTCAACAAGCGGATAAATCAATGCAATAACACCGCTTGCGTGACAGCCCGGAACAGCTATTTTTTTAGCCGTCGGAAGCTTTTTTGCCGTGTCCTCGCTTATTTCGGGGAAGCCGTAAAGCCAGCCCTCCTCTGTTCTGTGCGCGGTAGAGGTATCAAGTATTACGGTATTGTCGTTACAAAGTAAGGAAACCGATTCCCTTGCCGCATCATCGGGCAAGCAAAGGAAAACGATATCAGCGCTGTTTATTGCTTCCTTTCTGGCGGCTACGTCTTTTCGCTTTTCTTCGGGAAGACGTATTAAAGAAATATCACTTCTTGCTTCGAGACGCTCGTATATTCTAAGACCGGTAGTACCTGCGCTGCCGTCAATGAATACCTTTTTCATTTAAAAACCTCGCAATATAATCAATTTGCTCATTAACCGATTCATAACCCGTAGAGCCTGCCGAAATACGCTTTGCAACGCAGGTCTCAAGGGATATTTCATTATATAAATCTCGGTCGAATAACTCGGAATACTCTTTATACTTTTCCAAAGGAATATCATCAAGCACGGTGCCGTTTTCAACACAATAGCCAACCAATGTGCCAACCTGCTTATAGGCAGTTCTAAAGGGCATACCCTTTTTAACAAGATAATCGGCAAGGTCGGTAGCATTAATAAAGCCCCTTTGCGCCGCAGAGTACATATTATCCTTAAGCGCCTTCATGGTAGCAACCATGGGAGCGAAAATGCTGAGACACTTCTTTACGGTATCAACCGCATCAAAAATAGCCTCCTTGTCCTCCTGCATATCCTTATTATAAGCAAGAGGCAAGCCCTTAAGTGTTGTAAGCAAAGCCATCAAGTCGCCGTAAACTCTTCCTGTTTTACCTCTGACAAGCTCCGCCATATCGGGGTTCTTTTTTTGGGGCATTATGCTGGAGCCGGTAGTATAGCTGTCATCAAGCTCAACAAACTTGAATTCCCAGCTTGACCAAAGAATAATTTCCTCGGAAAAACGAGATAAATGCATCATAACGGTTGCATAAGCCGACATAAGCTCAATGCAAAAATCACGGTCGGAAACACCGTCGATGCTGTTCATCATAATACCGTCAAAGCCGAGCCGTTCAGCTTCAAAGGCTCTGTCGGTGTTATAGGTGGTTCCTGCCAAAGCACAGGAGCCGATAGGAGAAAAATTCATTCTTTTAACGGCATCGTTTATACGCTCGAAATCGCGCTTAAACATCATGGCGTAAGCAAGCAAATGGTGGGCAAAGGTAATGGGCTGAGCCCTTTGCAAATGCGTGTAGCCCGGCATAATGGCATCCTTATTTTCGTTTGCCTTATCCTTTATAACGGCTATAAGCTTTAATAAAAGTCCGCCGATTTCCTCACATTCATCCCTTAAATATAAGCGGATATCAAGAGCAACCTGATCGTTACGGCTTCTTGCGGTATGAAGCTTTTTGCCGTTGTCACCGATTCTTTTTGTAAGCTCGGCTTCAACGAACATATGAATATCCTCCGCTTCCATATCAACAGGAAGCTTTCCGCTTTCAATATCCTTTAAAATACCGGATAAGCCGTTTAAAATATCGGCATATTCAGCTTTTGTAATAATGCCCTGATTTGAAAGCATCATAGCATGAACCATAGAGCCGGTTATGTCCTGCTTATACATTCTGGAATCGAAATGAATGGAAGAGTTAAAATCGTCAGCTTCTTTATCAAGAGCCTTACTAAACCTTCCTGCCCACATTTTATCCATTATAAATACCTCAAATTATTTAAGATTGTTCTTTTTCTTCATTTTTGCATAAACCTTGGTGGGCAGACCGTAAAGATTAATAAAGCCTGCAGACTCCTTCTGGTCGTATACGTCATCCTCATCAAAGGTTGCAATTTCGCTGTCATAAAGAGAATAAGGAGAGGTTACACCCGCATTAATGATGTTACCCTTATAAAGCTTAACCTTAACGTCACCGGTAACGGTTTTCTGAGTAGTCTTAACAAAAGCAAGAATGGCTTCGGTAAGAGGAGTAAACCAAAGAGCGTTATAAACGTTTTCAGCAAGCTTTTGTGCAACTAAAGCCTTATAGTGAGCGGTGTCCTTATCAAGACAAATGGTTTCAAGAATCTGATGTGCCTTATAAAGAATAGCGCCGCCGGGAGTTTCGTAAACACCTCTGCACTTCATGCCTACAAGACGGTTTTCAACAATATCAAGAAGGCCGATACCGTTAGCGCCGCCAAGCTCGTTTAATTTGCCTACAAGGGCTACGCTGTCCATTTGAACGCCGTCGATAGCGGTGGGTACACCCTGCTCAAAGTGAATGGTAACGTAGGTAGGCTTGTCGGGAGCCATTTCGGGAGAAACACCCATTTCAAGGAAGCCTTCCTTATTGTACTGCGGCTCGTTAGCAGGATCCTCAAGGTCAAGACCCTCGTGGCTTAAGTGCCAAATGTTTTTATCCTTAGAGTAATTAGTTTCTCTGCTGATTTTAAGGGGAACGTTGTGAGCCTCAGCATAGTCGATTTCTTCATCTCTCGACTTAATATCCCATTCTCTCCAAGGAGCAATAATAGGCATATCGGGAGCAAAAGCCTTGATAGCCATTTCAAATCTTACCTGATCGTTACCCTTACCGGTACAGCCGTGGCAAATCGCGTCGGCACCTTCCTTTAAGGCAATTTCAGCAATACGCTTTGCAATGGGAGGACGAGCAAATGCAGTACCGAGCATATAGTCCTCGTAAAGTGCGCCTGCCTGAACGCAAGGGAAAACGTATTCCTCAAGAAATTCCTTGGTTAAATCCTCAATATAAATTTTTGAAGCGCCTGTTTTAATAGCCTTTTCCTCAAGACCCTCAAGCTCACTTGCCTGTCCTACGTTACCCGAAACGGCAATGATTTCGGGGTTATTGTAGTTTTCCTTTAACCAGGGAATAATAATAGAAGTATCAAGACCGCCGGAATAAGCCAATACTACCTTTTTGATTTTGCTTTTATCCATTTTTAATTCCTCCAAAAAGTGTTTTGAATTTCAATGTAAGCATTATATCACCTTTTGTATATTTATGCAAGTTTATCTGCATACTTTTTGTATGAATAATCAAAAAACTCTTTTAATCACAAAACTTATACAATTTTTAACCTTTGTTTTGGTTATTTTGATATACATATTTTAAAATTTATGCATTTTTAATGCATATTTATTCAGTATTATAAAAAACAGTCGGTGAAAACACCGACTGTACATCAAATTGCTTCTACAACTTCTTTGATTTTTTTGATTTTTGCCAAGGAATCGTTGGTAATTTTAAATTCATAGGGTAAAAAGCCTATATCCTTAACACTGTTACCCGTCAGCACCTTATACCAAGTAAGAGCGGCGGCGTAACGTCCGTAATCCATACCCAAATGCGCACCGTCGCGGTTTAACGAGGGTTGTCCTGCGGCATAGTCAAACTCGTCCGTTCCGCGAAGCGTTTGAAGAACGTCACCAACGGGAATAAGCTTCATATTATATTCGCTTGCAAACTTTTTATATGTTGCGCTTATTCTATTATACGATTCGTCACGCTTTTCTTTAGGATTATTTTCGCTGATTTCATAAGCCCAGGTTTCGTGCATAATTATGGTTGCTTTAGTACGAGCTCTGACAAAATTATAAAGCTCGTCGAAATACGGAATATAGGTTTCTTCCTTGCCGCTGAGCCAGCTTGCCTGCTGAAGGGTAACGTAATCCCATTCTTCCTCCATAAGCACTTCTTCTATTGCTCTGGTGCGGTCGGTATGCTTGCCGTTTAATTCATAACGGTAAGCCTTCTTGTTTTCTCTTATATTCATACAGTGAGTTTCCAAAGAGCAACCGCCAATAAAAAGGTTTACACAGTAAATTTCTTCCTCGCCATGCATAGATAAATCGTGAAGATAATATTGTGCGTCCTCGGAAAAACTGTTTCCTATTGATAATACTTTAATCATTGATTTCACCTCAGAAATATTTTATAATAATTTGTACAGATAGTCAAGTAACATAGGTGATTTTATGACAGAAATTCAAAAAAAGCTTTTCTCAATGCAGGACGTTGAGTATAGAGATTTTTCCGCCGCGTTAATACCTAATATCCAAAAAGAACGCGTTATAGGAATACGCGTTCCGGCTTTAAGACGTCTTGCAAAAGAAATTCACAATACAAAGGCGGCAAATGAATTTTTAAATACCCTTCCCCATTACTATTTGGAGGAGAATAGTCTGCACGCTTTTTTAATTGAACAAATCAAAGACTATGATAAAGCAATTTTAGAAACCGAAAGGTTTTTACCCTTCATCGATAATTGGGCAACCTGCGATTCAATGCGCCCGAAGGCTTTCGCAAAAAATCTGAAACAACTGGAAGTAAAAGCAATTGAATGGACAAAAAGCAGTCACACCTACACCGCCCGTTTCGGCATTGAAGCTTTAATGTGCTATTATTTAGGCGATGCCTTCTCACTTAATCACCCAAAGCTTATTGCCGAAATTAAAACGGATGAATATTATTTAAAAATGATGATAGCGTGGTACTTTGCCACAGCCTTAGCAAAGCAATACATTTTGATTTTACCGTTTATTGAAAACAAGGTGCTTGATAAATGGACCCACAACAAGGCAATACAAAAGGCTGTTGAAAGCAATAGAATAACAGATAGACAAAAGGAATATTTAAAAGCCTTAAAGATTAAATAGCTTATAAAAAACGAGCCTTTCGGCTCGTTTTTTATATTCCTGCAAGCATTAATTTTAACATTGCTAAATCGGTGGTATCAACGCTACCGTCATTATCCATATCGGCGCCCATACCGTCAATTTCTATTACCCCTGCAAGGCTAAGCTTTAACATAGCAAGGTCGGTGGTATCAACCGCATAATCGCCGTTAACGTCACCCAAGGTAAAAGTGCCGTTAATATACGGGCAATCGGGACAAGGCACATCAGCCTCAAGATTATGCTCCTCGCACACGTTATAATACCATTTTGCGGCCTTCATCACTTCAATATTTGCGGGCCCGAGTTCAATTAATTCTCTATCCGCTTGGTCTCCTGAGTACCATATAGTTTTAAGATTCACACATTCGTCCAAAGAATACCAGCCTATACTCTTAAGCGCTTTGGGTAAAGCTAAGCTTTTAAGCATAGTGCAATTTTTAAAGGCGGTATCCCCTATTTCGGTAACAGTTGACGGCAGATAAACCTTTTCTAAAGCTATACAGTTATGAAAAGCGGAGTTGCCTATTCGCTTTATACCTTTTGGAATTGTAACACTTTTTAAAGATTTACAATTAAAAAAGGTATTGTTCTTAACCTCCTCCAAAGAGGCGGAATAATCAACGTGGGTAACTAACTCTCCGTTTAAATAAAGATTACCGTGATGATAAATGGGATTTGAAGCTTCGGTATAAAAATCAATTTCGCACCACGCGTTAATATCGGTAATATTAACCTTATTTAAGCCATAGCAGTACAAAAAAGCATCGCCGCCAATGGTTTCAACGCTTTTTGGTATTGTAATTTCGAGAAGATTATAACAGGCCTGAAATGCTGCGATGCCGATTTCCTTTAAATTCTCAGAAAGAGTAACGCTTGCGAGACTGCTGCAGCCATAGAATGCACTTCTGTCTATTGAAGTAACGCTGTCAGGTATAGCTATACCTTCAAGAGCAACGCAATCGTTAAAAGCATCGTTGCCGATAATCTCCAGCCCGTTATTTAAGATGACTTTTTTTAGAGAATCACAGGATTGAAAAGCGTAGCCTTCTATAGCCTTAACGTTATTGGGTATAACAATTTCCTCTAAAGAATTACACTCGTAAAAGGCATTAATAGCAATTTTCTCAACGCCTGTGCCGATAGTTACGTCTTTAAGATTTTCGCAATACATAAAAGAGTAATTACCAATTTCGGTAACACCGTTACCAATAACAACAGTTTCCAGTGCCGTACATCCCGAGAGTAACCCACCGCCAAGCTCGGTAACACTACTGGGAACAGTAAACTCTTTTAACGCGGTACAGCCGTTAAAGCAACCGCCGCTCAGCGTTTTAACGCCGCTTGGGACAGTAATATTTTCAAGAGCGGTACAATTGCCGAAAGCATCAAAGCCGATAAAAACCAAGCCGTCAGACAAATCAACGCTTTTAAGAGAAGTACACTTCCAAAACGCACTATCGTCAATTTCGGTTACGGTATTTGGTATTGAAACAGAGGTGATACCTGAACATTCGCTGAAAGCCCGTTCACCAATACTAACAACCTTATAGCCGCTTATGGTTGCGGGAATAGTTACAGCCCCTGAAGCGCTCCTATTAAAACCGATTATTTGCACTTCACCGTTCCAAACCGAATAGGTAAAATTACCGTATTCGTTTGCAAAAGTCGTTATGGAAAGAGTACATAACGAAGAAAAAAATATTAAGAAACATATTAGAACAGATAAAAGCTTTTTCATATTCCCCTCCAAAAACTTACTATACTTTATATTATACGATATTGGTTATCATATTGCAAGCAATTAATAATCCCGCTTACCAATAAAATAAGCCTTCCTTACGGAAGGCTTACTTTTACATATTATCAAAGGTTTCTTTAATTGCCAGCAAGAATTCCTTACTGTTTACACCCTTTTTATTCTCAAGGGTAGAAAGAGAAACAAGGTCCTTGGTCATAATACCGTTTTCAATAGTTTTAAGGGTTGCGGCTTCCATTTTATCGGCCCAAGCAACAAGCTCATCAATACCGTCTATACTACCGCGTTTTCTTAAAGCGCCGGTCCAAGCGAAAATGGTGGCAACGGGGTTTGTGCTTGTTTCCTCACCGTTTCTGTACTTGTAGTAATGGCGGGTAACAGTGCCGTGAGCCGCTTCGTATTCATATTTACCGTCGGGTGAAACCAGCACGCTGGTCATCATGGCAAGACTGCCGAAGGCGGTGGCAAGCATATCACTCATAACGTCGCCGTCGTAGTTTTTACAAGCCCAAATGTATCCGCCCTTGCTTCTGATAACACGGGCAACGGCATCATCAATAAGAGTATAGAAATATTCTATCCCTGCCGCTTCAAACTTAGCTTTGTATTCGTTCTCGTAAATTTCGGCAAATATATCCTTAAAACGGTGGTCGTAGGTTTTGGAAATGGTATCCTTGCTGGAAAACCACAAATCCTGCTTTTTATCAAGAGCGTATTCAAAGCAGGCACGGGCAAAGCTTTCAATAGAAGCATCAATATTGTGAAGACCCTGAACGATACCGTCGCTCTTTTCAAAGGTGAGAATTGTTTGCCTTCTCTCTTTGCCGTCCTTGTCCTTTATAACAAGCTCGGCAGTTTCACCCTTATTCACCTTAAACTCAACGTTTTTATATACGTCACCGTAAGCGTGACGGGCAATAATAATAGGCTTTTCCCAGTTGGAAACAACAGGCTTAATACCTTTTACAACAACAGGCTCTCTAAAAACGGTTCCGTCCAAAATAGCTCTTACGGTACCGTTAGGGGATTTCCACATTTCCTTAAGGTTGTATTCCTCTACGCGCTGTGCGTTGGGAGTAATGGTAGCACACTTAACACCGACCCCGTATTTTTTAATGGCCTCAGCGGCATCAACGGTTACTTGGTCGTTGGTTTCGTCACGGTAAGGAAGACCCAAATCATAATACTCACTCTTTAAATCAATATAAGGGAGAATAAGAATATCCTTAATCCATTCCCACAAAACTCTCGTCATTTCGTCGCCGTCTAATTCAACCATAGGCGTCGTCATTTTAATCTTTTCCATTTTAAAACCTCCGCGATAAACTTTACCGAAGTATTATACTACAACAGAAAAGAAAATTAAAGAGTTTTTTTAAATTTTTGATATTTAGCCCTTAATCCACACAATAATACGGTTAATAAGCGTCTTGATAAGCTCCAGAAGCGACAGAACCTCGGTTTTGCTTTTGTCGTTTTCTGTTGTCACTTCTTCCCTTTTAGTGAGCCCACCCTGTTTTACAAAAAATTCAATATAAGCCTGCGCCGCTTTCTTCGCAAAGTCTTCGGTAAGGATTATAGGAGTATCCACGGTACTGTTCATAAAGCCAAGTTCACCGAGTATTGCCGGCATATTCGTGAGCACCAGTACGTCGTAATTATACTGTCCCAAGGGCTTTGCTCTGTTGCCCTTAAGACCTGTATGCTTAATAAGTCTTTCGTATAGGTCTTTCTGCATAGTACGTGTAGTACCTTTTTCGGAAAGACCTTTACAAACGTAAAGCACTATACCGCCGCCCGAAAACTTCTTTTCTGCGGCGTTTGCGTGGATAGAACAGAAAATATCGGCCTTGAATTCATTTGCTCGTTTGCAACGTTCGGGACGGCTTATATCCTTTTTACCCGTTCTGTCGTCGGTACGGATAAGCTCATAACCCGTATAAGCCTTTAAGCCTTCCTCAATAAGAACGGCAATTCGGTTATTTAGCACCCATTCTCTGGTTTCCTTTGGGTCAAGGGTTTTGTCACAACGCTTGCCTGCCGTATTAAGGCCGTGACCTGCGTCGAGTGCAATTTTATATGGCATATTATACCTCCTAAGGTTTTTCTCTGTGATAGGCTTCAAGTAAAGCCACTCTTTGTTTAACGTCATCTATCTCGCCCTGAATGAGCGGTATTTTAGTTGCAAAATTGTTATGCTTGTCCACCTTCATTTCCAGCTGTTCTATGCGGAAATTAGTCAGCTTGCTGGAAGCAAGAATGCCGCCAAGAGTACCTATGGCTGTGCCGAGAAAGGCTATAAGAGCTACTATAATTTGTTCATTCACTTATTTCACCCCCTATTTAAGCCACCAACCCTTGTCGGTCACCTTTTTCTTTTCCGCTTCGGTGAGCTTAGCAATATTAGCTGAGCCTATAGTAAGTGTTTTGCTCATTACCGTTTTGTCAACCGTAATTACCACGTCGACAATCGGCATATCGTCTGAATCAACGCTTATAACGTCAAACTCAACGTTACTAATATAAGGTAAATCCGCTTCGCTTATATCAACGTCGTAAACCGTTATCTTAATTCCATACATTCCGTCAATTGAGCACTCGCACTCTAAACTGCCGTCAACAATTTCAGCATAATGGACGTCAAAAGTTGCGCCTCGCGGGTCGGTATCATATCCGCTGACAGTATAATCTGTATCCGAAAACCTTAACATGGTTTTATTCGAATAATCCTTCAACGCGTTTATAATACTCATAAGGCTTTCGTGGGTGAGTGATTTACAATCAGCAAAACTTACATTATTACCTACTACACCCTCAATAGTTATATTTGCAAGAGCAGTACAGCCGGTAAAAATTGTATTGGCATATACGACGTCTTCGTTTACAATAAGTTTGTCTATCGTGTGTAACTGTGCTGAAGCCTGAAACATACCCGCCGTTGCCGCTGTACCACCATAGAGTGAAGCTCTTATTAGTGATATTTCACCAATATGTGTTATTTTTGAGTCGAAAAAAGCATAATATAGAGTGCTGGCGTTAGACATATCTAATCTCACTCCACATTCTGCTAAGCGTTTAACCAAGTCGGTCACACCGCAGGCTTTAAACATCATATAGCAAGAGCTTAAATCTGAGATTATAATATCGTATTTTGGTTTAAAGGTTTCATCGTTCCAAGATTTACCCGAAAAGAGATTTTCGCCACTTGTAGCCCCTTTTGCTATAGGGTTATTATCCCAAAACCTATCGTATTCCGCTTTTTGTCCTGCTTCGTAAACCTCTTCAATACCGCTTGGCATTTGGGATGTTTTATAGGTAGCATCACCGCCCGTTTTTTCTCGAATTTTATCAGCTATAGCGCGGATGTTTTCTTCCTCGTAAACCTTCTTACCCATTAGTAGCTCACCTCGTCTCCGTTAGGAATAAGTTTAAAGGCAATGGCGGCAATTTCAACCTTGTCGGTTTCGGTTAAAATATAATTTTCTCCCATATCACCCTTATCACCCTTATCGCCCTTGTCTCCCTTATCTCCTTTTTCGCCCTCAGCGCCTTTATCGCCTTTATCGCCTTTATCACCCTTGTCTCCCTTATCGCCTTTGTCGCCTTTATCACCCTTAAAAGCGCCGTTATCGGCATCATTTCGCACGCTTTGGGCTATTTCCTTCGCCGAATTACTGATAGATAAAATCTGTTCGTATTCACTAAGCGTAGGTTCTTTAGGCGCTTCACCTTCTCCGAAGCCGCTTTGCTTAACGGCAAAGGTTATTTCGCCCGTTGTAATGCGGCTGTTATCCTTAACGCCGATAAGCGAAAGCGTGAAGCTCGGTGTTTTTAAAACCTCATAGGGAATGAGATAAGTATTTTCGCCAACGCAATATCCCGAAAAATCATCAAGCACCAGCGAAACAGTGCCACCTCTTTGATGCCTGAACAGAGCGGTTACGGCATAACCCTTCCAGTCATCAAAAAAATCAAACCTAACGGTAAGATAGTTAACGGAATCAGAATAAATTTGGTCAGAAAAGCTTTCTAACTGCTGACCGTTTACTTTAACATAAATCATTTAATTTCCTTCCTTATATTTATTTAGCAACGACCCACCAAAATCATTGCTTATTATATAATACGGAAGTAATCTGCGACATTCTCCGACATCTTTTTACACATTTGGTGCATAACTTCTGTCAATAACCTGTTCATAACTATAATAAGTATAATAAAAGAGCCAAACGGAATGCTCCGTTGGCTCTTTTATTGTTATACTGTTTAATTATTACATATACTTATCGCAAAAAGCGGTTGTATCAACCACTTGGCCGCTGACTCTTGAATCCTCAGCAGCAAATACAAGCATATGATTGTAGCAGGAAATACCGATTTCGCTAACTTCTTCTTCGCTCAATTCTCCGCTCAAATATTTATGAAGAGCAAGAACGATACCGGTATCACCACCGCCGTGGCCTGAAGTAATTGAGTCACCTGCTACGGCAATATCAGAATCTAAGTAACGGTGCTCTTTAGTAGCAAAATCGTAAAAATAGAACTGCTGACCGTCGCCTGCCTTCATATCACAGTGAAGCATACCCTTGGTACCCATAATATCACTGAATCTGCCGCCCTTATTAAAAGCGCACATAGTAAGAAGAACGGTAGTCTTGTCTTCAAATTCCATATTTACGGTCTGATGGTCAACAACGTCGTTATCACATTTAAATACGCACTTACCGTATTGGGTATTTCTCATAGCCTCCATAACGTCCTCGTCGGTAGGATGAACCTTTTGAGTAGACGCATTTCTGAACCAGCCGTTTTTCTTATCGTCATAATAAAGCTTCATAGCGTTATACGGACAGGTATCATATTCGGGACAGCCTTCAAAGCATCTCTCGGGAGCACCCTCGGGAGCGTTTTCCTCTCTGAAGTAGGAAAGAGAGCCAAATGACTGAATTTTATCGCACTTTTTACCAACGAGCCACTGAAGAATATCAATATCGTGACAGCATTTCTGTAAAAGCATAAAGGTAGCTCTGTCACTGTTTCCCCAGTTGCCTCTAACAAAGCTATGGCTTTGGTGAACGTTACCAACAGCCTCGGTATGGTTAATGGTAATAATCTTACCAAGAATTCCGTCGTCAATAATCTTTTTAAGCTGCATAAAGAAAGGAGTATAACGCAGTACGTGACAAACCATAACCTTTCTGCCGTACTTTTTAGCTTGGTTATAAATCTTACCGCATTCCTCGGGAGTAGGAGCAACAGGCTTTTCAAGTAAAAGGTCGTAGCCGAGCTCAAGAGCCTTCATAGCAGGCTCAAAATGGAGCTGGTCCATAGTAGAAATAATGGCAACGTCGGCAAACTTAGGTCTGTCTAAAATGTGCTCCCAAGTTACGTAACAATTTTCTTCGGGAACGTCGTGGGTTTCCTTAATAGAGTCTCTGCGAACGTCAATAGGCTCAGCAACACCGACAACCTTAAAAAGGTCGGGATATCTTTTCATAATTCCCGTATAAGTTCTGCCGCGGTCACCTGCACCAATTACTATTGCTGTAAATACTGACACAATGATACCTCCATAAATTTAAAGACTTGAAAATAGTAAACAACTGTGATAAAATCATTTTATCGATTTAATTATAAGACTTTTTTCATAAAAGTAAATATAATTTTATATACTTAATCTTTGATTTTATATAAAGGTGCGCTATGAATCAATATATAATTAAAAACACTCCGAGAATAACCGCTATTCATTCACTGTTTACCTACACCTACCCTGCCGACTACAAATTCCACGGCGAAAGTCATAATTTTTATGAAGTAATTATTATACTTTCGGGTAGTGCTACGGTTGCCGCCGACAGTAACGTTTTCACCCTTAAAAGCGGTCAAGCCTTTATTCATACACCAATGCAGTTTCACAACGTTTACAGTACGGGAAAGGAAAAATTAAGCGTTGCGGTTTTTTCCTTTTCGGCTAAAAATATGCCCAAGCTACATAACAAAATATGTGTCGTAAACAACCTTACGGCAGTGTACGAGCTGTTTAATAAAGCTAACGACAGCTTTATATTTAACGATATTTGGGTAACGGGCAGCAAAAACGATACAGTCCCCTACGCTTTAATAAAGGAATTTGAGCTTCTTATATTAGAGCTTAACAGCAATATACTTGAAAAGCACAACACAAACAGTACAGGAGAAAAAAACTACGGGTTAATAGTTAAAACCTTAGAGGAGCATATTTGCGAGCCTTTAATGGTAAAGGATGTGGCCTTTCTTTGCAATATGAGCGAAATCGGCCTTCAAAAAACCTTTTCACGCTTTGCGGGTGTCGGAGTTATGGAATATTTTAATAACATAAAAATAAGAAAGGCTATTGAGCATTTAAAGGAAGGACTCAGCGTAAAGGAAACCGCTATCGCCTTAGGCTTTTCCGACCCCAATTACTTTTCAACGGTATTTAAACGAATAACCGGTAATCCTCCCTCTTTTTATAAAAAATAGACCGCTCGAATGCACACGCCACATAAGGCAGTAATTTCAAAATACTAACTTATGGGCGTTGCAAAAAGAAAAAACCAAAAGATTAATACCGAGAAGAACTGTAAAAGGTTTTTCTCGGTATTTTTTCTGTTTGTAGCGGTACTTTCGACTATTTAACCGCCTTTCTCATATGATAACTTTTTGTAAGATATAGCAATTTTCTTATTCTTCATCGTTTTCTTCGGAAATCGGAATGGTCATATTTTCCAAAGCACTCCGAAGCTGCGGATTATGAATGACAAAGTGAATTGCCGGTGCT
>JAFVIF010000047.1 GCA_017474125.1 Clostridia bacterium | reverse complement strand
GGCGAAGATTATCAGCGCCGTGAGCGAGCAAGAAAAAATCGTGATGAAAGGTAAGGAAATATTATGAAATTTATATGTGGTCTTGCACAGCAAGAAAGTGAATATGTGATAAACGGAGTCAAGTATATCGCCGGTTCGTCATTTATGACTTCCAAGATTAGAAGCCACCCGACAATTACCGACCGTTTCAAAAGAATTGTAACAAGTGATTTCGTACCTTTGACGGATGAATCACCACCGAGTAAAATGGCAGTAGAATATGTGTGTTCGACTGCCGGAAAGGAGGACTAAATGCAGTCGAAGAAAAAAGATAATGTCGGTATAACCGCTTTATACTGCCGACTATCACGTGATGACGGGACGGATAACGATAGTAACTCTATCATTAATCAAAAGAAGCTGTTGCAGAAATACGCAAAGGAACACGGTTTTTCCAATACTCGCAGTTATGTGGATGACGGCTATACAGGAACAAACTTTAACCGCCCCGGATTTCAAAAACTGCTTGAGGATATTGAAATGGGATATGTAGGCGTGATTATCGTTAAGGATATGTCCCGACTTGGCAGAGATTATCTGCAAGTGGGATATTACACCGACACTTACTTTCCCGATAGAAATATCCGCTTCATAGCAGTAAATGACTGTGTGGACAGTGCAGACGGAGAAAACGAGCTTGCACCCTTTCGTAACGTTATGAACGAAATGTATGCAAGAGATATTAGCCGTAAGGTCAGAAGCTCCCACAGACTTCGTGGCAATTCAGGAGAGCCGCTATCTCAGCCACCATACGGATACTTGAAAGCTCCCGAAAACAAAAAGAAGTGGATTGTTGATCTCGAAGCAGCACAAGTGGTGCAAGATATATTCCGTATGTGCTTGGAGGGCAAGGGCAACGAAACTATTGCCCGCATCCTACAAGAACGAAAGGTGTTAATTCCGATGGCGTATTGGAGAGAAAAAGGTCTTGGCAGAGGAGGCAAGAAGGCACAACCCAATCCTTACAAATGGTGTAAATCCACCATAGCCAAGATACTTGCTCAGCAGGAATACTGTGGTGATGTAATCAACTTCAAGACCTATTCAAAGTCATTTAAGAACAAAGCCCGTATCCCTAACCCGGAAGAAAATTGGGCGGTGTTCAAGAATGTTCACGAGCCGATTATTGACCGTGAAACCTTTGAAGCGGTACAGAAGCTCACCAAGAAAACCAAACGCCGAGCACCGAAAGCGGATAATGCCGAAAAGAATATGTTTTGTGATTTACTCTACTGTGCCGATTGCGGTAGCAAGTTGTGGTCACACGTAAACACAATAAACAAAGATATTCAGTATTTCAGTTGCTCCAACTACAAGGTGGATACAAGGGGTACTTGTGAGTCAAGGCATTATATCCGAGCTGATGCAATAGAACAAGTGGTAATGCTTGAACTAAAGCGAATGGCAACGTTCTTACAGAGCGACGAGGAAGCTTTTGCAGACCTACTTGCTCAAAAGACACAAAAGGATATTATCAACGAGCAAAAAGCTCTGCAAGGCGAACTACAACGCTGTACGGCACGAAACCAAAAGGTTGCTGAGCTTTACGAAAAACTCTACGAGGACAATGTTTCGGGCAAGGTAACGGATGAATGGTTTATGCAGTTATCCCACAAATACGAAGTGGAGCGTATGGACCTGAAAACCAAGATTGCTTCCCTAAACGAGAGGATAAACAATCTCGGTACAATGCAACAGAACAAAGACCGCTTTATCAATGCTATCCGAAGATTTATGGAAATGCAAAAGCTGACTGCACCGCTTCTTCGGGAACTCATAGATGAGATAACGGTTTATGAAACTGAAGGCGTTGGTAAAAATCGTAGTCAGAGGATTATGATCCATTACAAATTCATTGGGTATATTGAAATACCCGAATGCGGAAGTAATTACAAGGCAGATACACGAAAAGGTGTAGCCGTCGAGTATATTACTAAATCCGCATAAAACAAAAGAGCAGGCTTCAAAACCTGCTCCATACATAACGAAGAAACTCGAAATTACAAAAAAATCGAGTGTCCATAACTAAAATCCGTTATGAACACTCGATATGGTCCGAGTGACAGGATTCGAACCTGCGGCATCCTGCTCCCAAAGCAGGCGCGCTACCAACTGCGCTACACCCGGAAATAATATTTTATAATACTTCACGCTGCTGAAAGAATGTTCGACAACGTGAAGTATTATACTAAAATATGGGGTATTTGTCAATAGGTTTGAGTTATTATCCTTTAATTTCGCTTTCGCTACGGATTTTCTTAATCCATTTTCCGCTTCTTAAACGAATTACGCACCAAAATGCCTTTAATACTTGGTCTATTTTTAATGCAAAGTAAATCCAAAATGCGGGCAGGTGAAGCAGGAAGCCTGCTATTATACCAAGCGGTATTGAAGCGACCCACAGAAAAATATTATCTGCCAGCATAAGAACCTTGGTATCACCGCCGCCGCGGAGAACGCCTTTGGTCATAATACTGTTGGTGGCTTGGAAAACGATAATTATACTAATAGACAGCATTAGCTCCTTAGCAAGCATTTGCGTTTCTTCGGAAAGATTATAGGCGGAAATCAGCGGAGCGCTGATGCCTGTAATAATCAGAGCGGCAACGATGCCGAATATTATACCTATTACAAGGAAGGAATAGCCTTGTCGCTGCGCCTTTTCTTTGTCGCCCTCACCTAAGGTATAGCCTGTAATAATAGAGCCTGCCTGAGAGAAGCCTTGAATCATAACGGAGCTTAACTGCTGTGCAACTGCGGTAACGGCGTTTGCTGCAACGAAGCTTTCTCCAAGGTGGCCGATAACCATTGCCACCGAGTTGTTGCCCAAGGCTAAAATTCCGTCGCTGATTAAAACGGGAATGCTTATTCGTATGTATTCCTTCCAAAGGTTGCCTACGGGTTTAAATAAATCCTTAATACGAAATACAATTTCCTTATCCTTAAGGAAAAGATAGCCACATATAATTAAAAATTCAAAAACACGTGCAATTAGAGTACCTACCGCCGCACCTGCTACCTCCATACGCGGCATACCTAATTTACCGAATATGAAAACGTAGTTTGCACCAACGTTTACGAAAAAGGCACCGATTGAGGTAAAAAGCGGTATTCGTACCTGACCTACGTTTCTGAGTACTATGGTGCAGGTCAGGGAAAGCCCGAGCAGGAAATAAGTAACAATCGAATACTTAAGGTATTCAATACCAAGGGTTATTATGTGCTCCTCTGTGGTGTATATCTTCATTATAAGGCGCGGTATAAGTGCTGTAACAACGCTGAAAAGAACCGACATGATTAAGCAGAGGCGAAGCATTATTGAAACGGTTTTTTTGAGGGAGGATTTATCGCCCATACCGTAGTAGCGTGAAACGAGTACCGAAGCGCCCATTCCTATACCCATACAAAAAATGTGGAAAATAGTTATAAACTGATTGGCAAGAGAAACGGCGGAAAGGGCGGTTTCGCTAACGGCACCAACCATAACCGTATCCATCATATTTACGCCTGTTGTAATAAGACCCTGAAGGGCAATAGGTGTTGCTATGCTTGCAACCTTTTTATAAAAGGAGGTATCCTTTTCGAGTAAATTTTTCATTAAAATCACCTTTGAACCAAACTTATAACATTATACTACATATTTTTCCTTTTGTCACACAAAAATTTTAAGAACGTATGTTATTTAATAATTAATTTTGCGTTGTTTTATAAAAATGGTGTTGACAGCATAAAAACGCATTGATATAATTATTGTATAGATTTGAAAAGGAGAGAGATTACTATGAAAATTTGTCCCAAATGTAATGCACAGCTTGACGATAATGCGGCTTTCTGCACTAACTGCGGCGTTCCCTTCGCACCTGTTGCACCCGTAGCTCCTGCTTATGATCCTTATGATCATACCGCTGAGTTCGATGCAAAGGACGTATCCGACAACAAGGTTATTGCAATGCTCGTTTATCTTATGGGCCCTATCGGTATTATCATTGCTTTACTTGCTGCTAATACCTCTGCTTATGCCGCTTTCCATTTAAGACAGGCACTTAAGTTCACCGTTGTTGAAATTCTTGCTCCTATCGCTTTGATTATAGCTACAATTATCAACATCATTCCTTTCATCGGATGGATTGCTTACGTTCTGCTTGCTCTTGGCTATATTGTATTAAGCTGCGCACTCTTTGTTATTAAGATCATTTGCTTTTTCCAGATTTGCAAGGGTCAGGCAAAAGAGGCTGCTATTATCAGAAGCCTTAAGTTCTTAAAGTAATTTACATAGTTTAAGAAAAAACGGGAGACGCTTCGTTGTGAAGCGTCTCCTTTTTATTTTATTTTGCTCAAATATTTTTTGTACTGAAGCGGGGTCATGCTTTCGTATTTTTTAAAGGTTTCTATAAAATAGCTTGTATTGGAAAAGCCTATGTTTTGGGCTATTTCGGAAATAGAAGTATCGGGGCTTGTTTCAAGAAAATGCTTTGCCCAATTAAGGCGTACCTGAGTAATATATACCGAAGGGGTAACACCCATTATTTTTTTGAACTGTTTGAAAAGAAGCGATTCGGAAATGCCTGCGTATTTTGATATTTCGCTTATGGACACATCCTTATAGTAATTGCTTCTTATATAGGATACAGCCTTTTCAAAGCTTCTGGGCAAAGAATCGCTGTTCAATAAAATTCCTATATCGTTTATAAGAGTATAAACTCTGGAGGATAATATTTCATCTCTTGTTCCGCTGTCAGCCGCTTTGCAAATATCCATAAGCTGATGGGCAATTCTGTCGTTTTCAAAAACCAAGTAACCGGGGAAGTTGTAAAAATCTAAAAGCGGTAGGCTTGCAATTCCCTGAAAGGTTAAAAAACAAGTGCGAAAGACTTCGGACGTATTGTAGTATTTTATTGGGTAATCAGCACGGTAAAAAAGAATTTTACCCTTTGTTAGAGAAGTAAGCTTGTTGTCTGCTTTAACTTCTCCTTTTCCGTCAAGCACCAATATAATATGATGAACAAATATACCTTTATAAGAATAGTCGGCTATTTCTTGGTTATAGCTTTGGGAATAAGAATGGATAAATAAAGGCAGATAGCTTCGCACCCTTTCATCGGTGCATAAATAAGAAAAAGTATGCTTCATTTTTATCACCTAAAAATATTTTATACCATTTTTTTGTAATTTTCAAGGAGAAAATGCAGAATTGTTATATTATTACAGATATTTTATATTGAAATTCTCATAATTCAACAATATAATTAAGGTAGATTTTAAAAGCTTTAAAGGAAGGGAAAAATATGAAACGAATTATAGCAATACTTTTGACTTTTTCTATGCTTGTTTCCTGCTTTTTTGCACTGTGCACAATTAGTGCTTCTGCCGAAAGTATAGGAAGCGATACGGCAAAATTAAGAGAAAGCTTTTCTGCTGATTTAAAAGGCACTAAAGAGCTGGAAACCGACGGCCATTTGGGTGTGCCGGTTAATATCTCTACCTTTTATAGGGATAGCGTAACATCCAACGGTGTTGCTATTCTTTACGTAGTCGGCCATAATGAAAAAAGAATAGGTACCGACAGCGATGAAGATATTATTGAGGATATGCTTGCCGACGGCTACTGCGTCAGCGTGCTTGACTATATGGATAATCCCTTATCCGTTGGTAATGAATTCGGCTGGAGCGTTCATAAGATATTTACAGGCGCTTTCAAATCTAAAGCCTACGACTTTGGCTACGTCAGAAAAACTCACGATGCTATGTACGTTGTTCCGTCGGGTTGCAGAATAGACAGAGAAATTTTCTATTATTCCCTTGATGAAATGGCTCTTAACGGAACTAACGAATACATACTTTGGCTTTGGAATACATACTATGCAGGCCCCGACGGTATTGCTAAGGATGAAAACAAAAACGACCTTCCTTATGCCGAGACTATATACGATATGATAAAAAAGGATGGCAGTCCTATTGATTTTGATTTGAGAATGGACGTTGTTTATCCTTCTAACCCCAAAGAAACGGTTCCCGTTTACGCACTTGCTTCTTCGGCTGAGGAGCGCACAATGTCTTTAAGCAGTGCGGTACGTCCGTATTTCACTACTGCGGTTTTACAGGGCTATGCAGGAGTAATTTACGATCATGAATATATCCCTATGTCAAGACAGGACCACTATAAATATTACGGAAACTATACGTTGCCGTATTCTTCCTTTACTTTGGGTACAACCAATGCAAATGCAGTACATTCCGCCGCTATAAGAAGAATAAGATATATGGCAGAGAGTTACGGTTATAACGGTGATTATATATCTGCTTGGGGCTTTTCAAAAAGCGGCCCCGGTCCTGCAATACTTGCCAATACAAAGCATGAAGAAATGGGCGAAATTTTAGATTTCGGTGAATACGTTCCCGAGGGTAAGGACCCGAAAGGCTATCAAGGCGAACAACCCTGGCTTTATTATGAAGGCACAAACACTCCTATTTCCAGCAATATAACGGTTGCTTATTCGGGTTCGGGCGCAGGTATTTGCCAGTACAGAGAGCGCCTTATGACCGAAGACAGCGTGCCTATTGTTTCGTCTATAGGTACTGCTGATACTACGGGTAATTTTTATACCTATATTCCTGCGGCTAAAGAGTATTTGGATTCTCACCCTGAAATAGAATCCGACTTCCTGATTCCCGAAGGGCTTGGTCATAACCCTGCTTACGGCTATGATAACGTTAAGCAGATTGAACAGTTTAATGAAATCTGGTGCTGGCTCGATAACCATGTAAGAGCCGCTTACAGAGATGAAGCTCCCGAGGTACTTTGGGCAACCCCAAGCAGTAATAAGGTTTTTGATGCTTTGGAGGAACCCGTTACGGTTAAGTTCTCCCGCGCTATGGACGTGGACAGCGTAAAGGAAAACTTAAAGGTTATCCGCCTTTCCGACGGTAAAGCGGTAGAGGGTGAATGGGAGATTCTTCACGGAAGCACCACCTTTAAGTTTACTTCTTCTATGATTATAAACGCTTCCTCCTATGCTATAACGGTGGGTGCCGAAACAAAGGCTAAGGACGGCGTAAAAATGGGTGTACCCTTTAAAAAGGTATTTACCATAAGCGGTGATAAGCTTTTAACTCCCGTTGCCGATACCTACGTTTCTTCCGTTTCTCCCGATAAAAACTTTGGCGGGGAAGACCTTATTAAGATTAGTAATACGGTTAGCGAACATAATAAAGGTCTTATTTCCTTTGAAAACCTTCAGGGATTTAGTAACGTTACAAAGGCGCTTTTGCTTTTAGACCGTAAAGAGAACAAAAACGGCAATGCTCTGGTTTATTCTGTCGGTTCCTTTGATGAAAACACCGTTACTTATAACAACGCTCCCGAGGTTGGAGAACTTTTGGCTAACGTGCCTGTTGACTCTCAGGTAACCACCGTTGACGTTACCGATTACGTTAAGAATACCGACGGCAATACCGTTAGCTTTGCACTTGATACTACAGAGGAAAAGGTTTTCTACGAGCAGAGCTTCGATAATATCGCTTCTACAAGCCAACTTATTTACGACGTAGACTACCGATACGGTGGTGGAAGTGCTACTATGACGCTTTCTGACGACGCTAAAGACGGAAGCAAGAGTATTTACGTTACAAACCGTCAACAAAATGCTAACCGTATTAAGTTCCTTAAATCCTTTGGCACCGATAAGCTGACAAGCGAGCATTTGGGACTTACCGTAAAGGCAAGCTTCTGGATTAAAACCGAATTGGATAGTATGGTCAGTGTTGGAGCGTATGAGCACAAAGCGTTAAGCGGTGTTCATACCGAAGCCTTTAGTGTAAAGCCCGGCGAATGGAATTACGTTGAATATATACTTACTGTTGACCAGGCTATGATTGACGGTAATAACCGTGCAATCACCGTTGTACCTAATAAAAACGGCAATTACTACCTTGACGCCTTTAAGGTAGAGATTTTGTCGGGCGGTTTTGGTGTAGTTTCTAAGGAATATGACGGAGAAGAAGCAAAGCTTTCCGCAACCTTAGTGCTTTACACTCCCGAAAAATCTGATATTACGGGCACTGCCGCTACTATTTCTTCAGGCGAAAAAGCTGACAGCGTTATTAATGGCGAAAACTATGTAGAAGGTGTGCTTAAGGATAATACTGCGGACACTGTAAAGGGCTATATTAAATTCCCCATAAGTGAGTTTGATACAGAAAGCGACAGTATTACGTTAAAACTGAACGCTACTTCTGACGGCAGTGCAAAATTCAGCGTTTACGGTGTGCTTAATGATGATACCCGTTTTGCCGAAAACTTTACAAAAGGCATTACCTGGAATACCGCCCTTGCTAACCAAATAGACGGTAACGGTGTGGATGAAAGCAAGACGGTGCTTATAGGCAGTGAAACGGTAACAGGAAGCAAAACCGTAGAATTAGACGTTAAAGATTACGTTAAGACTATGAAAAATGCAAATTACAATGCGGTTACCTTTATTATTGTAAAGGAAAACCGCAGTGTAAGAGCTTCTAACGTAACCTTCGAAAATATGGACAGCTATTCTGCATACGTTAAAAGCTCTGCTATGAACGGTTACGCTGTTGAAGTGCGAAAAGACCCTGTGAACGAAAATAACAACGTTCTGTTTATGGAAAAATGCGGAACAAGTGAGAATCCAAGCGGTTATGCTCAGAATATTGCCCTTACGGGACTTATTCAGGGTGACGACACCTTTGATGAAAGCGATATCGGTAAAACCTATAAGGTTTCCTTTAAGCAGTACGTAACGGCACCCGGTGCTACTGCAGGTAACTATTGTAATATAGGAACTGTTGGCTCCGCTACTTCGGGAACGTTATTAAACGGAATAACTAAATCGGTAAGTTCTACGTCAACTAACGTGTGGAATACGGTTGAGTTTACAATTACCGTTAATGAAAATATACTCGGCAATAAAGCAACTGCGCTGATTATTGCTTCGGGCTGGGCTGCTACCGGTATTTATATTGACGATATAGTTGTGGAAGAATTTTCGGGCGACTTATATATCGAGATGGATTATACCCCCGGAACCACTGATTTTACAGGACTGACCGAATATAAAAACGTAGGTCTTGTAAACCCAGGCGTTAACTATGGCGTAACCAAAGATCCGCTGGATAATACTAACGACGTATTCTATTTTGAAAGAAGTGCCTATACTCATAGCGCTTCCTTTAAAGGACTTATTACACAAAACGATAAATTTACCGCTGCTGACGTTGGAAAGAAATATACAGTGACCTTCCGTCAGCTTAACGTAAATCCCGGTGGTAACGCAGGTGTACTAACTACCATAGATCAGGTAAATTCTCAACAGTATTTCTTGAATTCAAAAATGACCATTAACCGTTATATCGACGGAACTCTTTATAACAGTGAACCCGGTAAATACGGACTTAGTGTTAACGAATGGCATACGGTAAAATTTGAAATAGAAGTAACCGAACAAATGGTAGGCCTTGGTTCTGCTATAGTTGTTTCTTCCAATGCCTCAACCTCAACTATATACATCGATGATATTGTTGTTACAGTTGAGGGCGGTAAGTCAGCAGACAGTATTTCTCCGGTATTAAGCTTTGAAAAAGCAGGAGTCGAAAATAAATCGAAAACATCCTTAATAGCTCTTATAAACGGTGGTGCAAAGGATAATATTGCGGTTGTTCCCAATAATACCTTTGAGCTTAAGAAAAGCTCAAGTGGCGGAGAAAGCGGTATAGCAAAAACCTACGTAAGCTTTAATAAAACAGGTTATTATCACGTAATTGACGGTAACTTTAAATTTAGTGTTGTTAATCCCATTCAGGGTGCTGTATTAAAGCTTTATGCGTTGGATAGTGACGTAAGTGTTGATAAGCTTACCTGGAATAATGCTTACGGTAATGATACCTCTACCGTTGGTATGAAGTTATCAAACGTTTACGGCGGTACCGAAATAGCTGCCATAACCCTTACCGATGCTACCGAATATACCGTAAACGTAAGGGAAGCTTTAGTAGCTCTTGAGAAAAACGAAAACGTTATATTCGTTCTTACTGCCGACAACGAGGTTAAAGAGCAGGTTGTTAAAGATTTCGGTTTAGAAATTGCCTCTACCGTATACGCAGAGAATGAAGTAAAACCTGTCGTTGAAAAATTGGACGGTGTTTTAACGGTCAATTCACCCTATAGAATTGATTACGGAATTGAGAAGGTCGAATTCTTTGTTAACGATAAGGCAATTGGTAACCCGACGGTTAACGGTCAAGTTGCCAGGGTAAATATAGAGAGCCTTGAAAAGGGCGAGTATACGGCTTATGCGGTTGTTACCTATGCCGATGGCAAAAAATCAATAAGTGACAGCATAGAATTCAGCACTCAGGAAAATACTTCCGAATTGCTTTACGGTGACGTGAATGACGACGGTAAAGTGGATACGACCGACCTTGCGATGATGAAATTGCATCTTGCAACCGGAAGCGAAATTAACGAAGCTAACGGCGACGTTGATTTTGACGGTATAATTAATACAAGCGACCTTGCAAATCTTAAGCTTTTCCTTGCAGGGGTGATTAAAGAATTCAGTCCAAAATAATTCATTTCAAAGCAGGCGAACGCCTGCTTTGATTTTTTATATACTTTTGTGCATAAATATGATAATATATAGGAAATAAACGGGAGTGAATATAATGAATAAATTGCTTGAAATTATCGAAGCCTTAAAGGATGAATACCTTTCGTTTTGGGAGGAATTTTGTAATATAGAAAGTCCTACCGATTATAAAGAGGGTGTAGACAAAGCGGGACAGCTTGTGATTAAAAAGGCCCAAAGTCTTGGATTTAAGGTTGAAGTTTGTGAGCAAAGGGTTTCGGGCAACGCCGTTTGTATTACTATGAATGAAAATGCCCAGGGCGAAGCTGTTTGCTTTTCGGGGCATATAGATACGGTGCATCCCGTAGGCTCCTTCGGTTATCCTGCCGTAAGGGTAGATGATGATTATATTTACGGACCCGGCGTGCTTGACTGTAAGGGCGGTATTGTTGCGGCACTTTTGGCTATGAACGCGCTAAAGCTTAGCGGCTTTAAGGATAAAAAAATTAAGCTTATCCTTCAAAGCGATGAGGAAACAAGCAGTAAGGGAAGCAATAAAGCTACCGTAAAATTTATGGCGGAAAAAGCGAAAAACGCAAAAGCCTTTATTAACTGCGAGGGCGCAAGGGCAGGGGGTATGGTGCTGATAAGAAAAGGTGTTTTACGCTACCGCTTTACCGTTACGGGTAAGGCTACTCACGCGTCAAATGCTTCGGCAGGGGCTAACGCTATAGCCGAAGCGGCATATAAAATTATTGAGCTTGAACAGTTTAAGGATAATAACGGCATTACCTCTAACTGCGGAATAATAAACGGCGGAACGACCGAAAACGTTGTTCCCGATAAATGCACCTTTAATTACGATTTCCGCTTTATGAACGATGAGCAAAATGCTTTCATTAAGCGAAGAGTAAAGGAGATTGCCGAAAAGACGACGGTAGAGGGTACTTCCTGTAGCTATGAGCTTTTAAGCGAAAGAGCTGCAATGGAGGAAAACCGTAAAAATACTGAGCTTTATGAGAAAATAGAGGAAATTTTCGAGAAATACGGTATGGAAAGAATGGGTCGTACCCTTTCGGGTGGCGGAAGCGATGCTGCCGATATGACAAGCTACGGTATCCCCACCGTTGACGGACTTGGCGTTATGGGTGACGGAATACATTCGGTTTGTGAAAAGGCACTTATTTCTTCCCTTACTCTGTCAGCAAAGCGCCTTGCTTTAATGGCGGTCAATTTATAACGTATAATTAATAATAATATGTAAAATTATGCCACTTCCCCTTGATTTTTTGCTAAGGATAAACTATAATGACTATCGAATGTCGAGAAATTCACTCAATTTCTCGACGAAGCTGATAAAATCGGCTCTATGTTGCAATGAATATGTTCAATTACCCTTGGTAATTGTTTGCGAATTCAAAGAATTCGCAGTCGAAACAAGACTTTGCCATGTTTCGACATCAACATAGTCATTATACTTTAATGTGGTCTGAAACGTAATTATAAAGTTAGGGATGTAATAAATGAGTAAAAAAATTAAAAAGTTTGGACATTTGTATTTTATGCTGCTTTTTCCCGTAGCCGTAATTTACTACGAGCTGCTTTTTCGTATTGCGACGGTTGGCGGTGTATTTAAGTTAAGCACCGTTTATATGCTCCTTTTCAGTATCGCTTACGGCGGAATAGGTTATCTTCTTTCGTCTCTTTCCAAAAACCGCAAAACTAACCGAATAGTTTCCGCCTGCCTTATAGGCGCAACCAGCATTCCTTATATTGTGGAATACCTTATTTACCGTTTCTTTAAAACCTTTTACGATATCGGAATGGTAACCGGCACGGCAGGAGATGCCGCAACCACCTATACTGCCGAAATTTTTCAGCTCATTTTAACAAGCATTCCCGTACTTATACTGTTTTTTGTACCCCTTGCTTTTTATTTGATTTTTGGCTCGAAGCTCATTCCTGCATATAGGTCAAATGCCGTTGTTCGCATTATTTCGGGACTTACCACCGTGTTAACCTACGTGCTTGCTTCCTTGCTTATTATGGTGAGCAGTATTTATGCTCCTATGTACAAAGCCGAATACAACTTCCGTTCTGCAGTTGAAAACTTCGGTCTTATAAGTGGCTTAAGGCTTGATGCCAAGTATTTAATTTTAGGCAGAGAATCATCCTTCGATATCGACAATCCTCCAACACCCGACGATCCTCCCGTTGACACTCCCGTGGAGTACGGCTATAACAAGCTTGAACTTGATTTTGAAGCGCTTAACGAGGGCGCGAGCAGTAAAATTAAAAAGCTTAATGCCTATGTTAGCAGTCTTACACCGTCGAAGAAAAACGAGTATACGGGACTGTTTAAGGGTAAAAACCTTATTATGATTTCGGCTGAGGCCTTTACAGCTGAGGTAATTGACCCCACCCTGACACCTACCCTTTACCGCCTTGCAAATAAGGGTATTCAGTTTACCGATTATTATCAGCCTTCAAGCGCAGGTACTACGGGCGGCGAATATCAGAACGTGTTCGGTATGCTGCCTATGGCAGGAGGAAGCTCCTTTAAGAACACCGCAAAAACTCTTAACTACTATACTATGGGAAGCCAGCTTGACCGACTCGGCTATTTCGGAAAGGCTTATCATAATAACTCTTATACCTATTATGACCGTAACAAAACCCATAAGAATTTAGGCTATTCAGAAGGCTTTATGGGTATGGGCAACGGTATGGAGCAGTACGTATCCCGTGCTTGGCCTCAAAGTGACCTTGAAATGTTTAAAGGCACCCTTACCGAGTATATTGATAAACAGCCCTTTAACATTTATTATATGTCGGTTAGCGGACACAGCGCCTATACAAGAACCGGCAACTCTATGACCAGTAAGAATTGGGATAAGGTTAAGGATTTACCCTATTCCGATACCGTAAAGGGCTACCTTGCCGCAAATCTTGAGCTTGAAAACGCCCTTACCCATATGGTAAGCGAGCTTGAGCTTAAGGGTATTGCCGATGATACCGTAATCGTTATTTCCACCGACCACTTCCCATACGGACTTGACGATGGCGGCACCTTTGGTAATATGCCGTATCTTTCCGAGCTTTACGGCTATAACGTAAACGATTACTTTAAGCGCGACCATAACCGTCTTATTCTATGGAGCGGCTGTCTTGAAAAAATGGAGCCCATAGTGGTTGATTCTCCTACCTTCAGTCTTGATATTCTTCCTACTCTGTCTAACCTTTTCGGTACCGAGTTCGATTCAAGATTAATGCCCGGCAGAGACGTTTTCTCCGATGCACCCGCCCTTGTGTATAACACAAACTACGACTGGAAAACCGACCTTGGTACCTACTATTCCTCAAAGGGTAAGTTCGTTCCCGTAAACGATACCGTTACAATCCCCGAGGGCTACGTAGAGAGTATGAAAACCGTTGTTCGCAATAAAATAAATTATTGCAGTCAGGCTCCCGCAAGCGATTATTATAGGCATATATTCGGATAAATTTACAGCCTTCCCTCGGGAAGGCTGTTTATTTTGTTGATTTTTGCAATGCTATTTTATTGATTTTTGCAATTTATTTATTGAAAATAGTATGATATAATGTATTTAAGGAGGGATTATTATGAAAAGTTACTTTAAGAAAATATTGAGTGCTGTTCTGTGTGTTATACTGATGGCGGTAGCAATGCCTATCGCTGCTGTGGAACCGCAGGAAGAGCCTATAAAGATTCTTGCAATCGGTAACAGTTATTCTTGTAATTCTACCCAGTTTATTTCCAAAATAGCTGAAACTTTGGGTAAAAAAGTTACCGTTACAGTTCTTTACTACGGCGGTTGTACTTTAGAACAGCATGTTGGATTTTATAATAACAATTCTTCAGTTTACCGTTTTTATACCGACGGTGTCATGGATTATGGAAGCTACAAAACAATGAAAGATGCGTTCAATGCTGATGATTACGACTATGTAACTCTTCATCAGGGTACTTCCACCGCGGCTGTTTTTGATACATACTGGACCGAAGAAAAGCCGTGGCTTACCGACCTTTATTCTATCATACAGGAGTACGAGCCTCAGGCTAAGGTTATGATTAATCAAACATGGTCTTTCTGTGAAACTTGTGTAACAGAACCTCGTGATATTTGGCCTGAGCCTTACGAATATAGCGTTGGTATGTTCAAAGACATTGAAGCAAACTATGAAAAAGCTGCGGATATGTTAGGCCTTAACAAAGAAACCGATATTATCCCTGTGGGCAAAGCTGTTCAGCTTGCAAAGGATGAATATGGTTTCGGTGATTTCCACGTTGCTGAATCCACCACCGGCTTGACCGACGCCCAGCTTTGCGCGAACGGCTGTCTTTATACCGACAATATTCACCATTTGAATATCAGAGGTCGCTATATTGCAGGCTGCGTATGGCTTGAAAAGATTTTCGGATTAGATTGCAGGAAGGCAACCTTCTATCCCGAGGGTGTGCTTACTGCTGAGGAATGTGTAATTCTCCGTAATATTGCTCACGAAGCCGTAACGGGCGAAAAGGCTTATATAGAAGGGGACTGGAGAGTCCTTCCCGACGGCGACGGCGTTGAGCTTCTTCATTATTACGGTGACGTTCCTGCAACAGGCACTTTAACCGTACCCACTGTTGTTAATGGCAAAACCGTAACAAGAGTAGACGATACCGCTTATAAGTACGTTGACGGTCTTAAAAAGCTTATTTTACCCGAAGCCGATATCGTTTACGAGGACGGCGCTCTTGATGCTTTCACCATTTTAGAAGACGTTTGGGACGGCACTTCACTTAAACCTACCGAGGGTGACGGAACTGAAAATAACCCCTATAAGATTTATAACGGAAGCCATTTATATTGGGCGGTTACCAATAATAACAAGGGCGTTTATTTCGAAGTACAAAATAATATTCTCCTTAACGATATGGTAGTCGATTTGGAAAATAAATCCGTAGTTATTGACCAAAATACTCACCAGTGGTATTTGGGTGGCAGTAACGAAGCTGTTCGTTTCGAGGGTATTATCGACGGTAAAAATCACGTTATAAAAGGTCTTTATATCGATAACGACTATAAAGCGGAAGAAAATAAATGGAACCACGGCGCAGGTCTTATTGCCAGAGCAGGTGACGGCGCTGTAATTAAAAATCTTGCGATAAACGATTCTTATATTAAGGCTGTTAACGGCGCGGCTTCCGCCTTTGTCGGTACAACCGGAAGCGGAGTTTACGACGTAAGCCTTGAAAACTGTTACGTTGGCGAAAACGTTTATATTTTCGGCGCCGAGGCAGGCGGTATGATTGGCGCAGGTAACGGTTCGGGTTACGTCAGCGGTATTTCTAATTGCTATAACCTTGGTTTAGTAGAAGCCGACGGCTTTGTCGGTGGTATTGTAGGCGGAGTATGGAGCGGTACTAATTGCCCCGTAACTAACTGCTACGCAACCAACGTTAAGCTTTACGGCCAAAACCCTATGAAGTTTACAAATTGTTTTGCTACTTTAGGTACTGCTACAAACGGTATTACTATTCTTGCTATTGAAGAAATGCAGGGCACAGCCGCAATGACCAAAATGGCGTCGCTTAAAGATGTTTATACTCTGCCTTATAACGGTACACCCGTACTTAAGTCTTTCGTTGGAAAATCCAATGCGATTTGGTCGGGCTTTATCGGAAGCGCTCTTGAAGGAGCAGGTACTGAAGAATCTCCTTACCTTATTACAAATGGCGAAGAACTTGCTTATGCAATAAATGGCGGCGGCAAGGGTAAATATTACAGACTGGAAAACGATATTTACTTAAACGATATTAACGGCGTAGATTGGTCTACAGGTGAGGCCAAGAACAACTATGCACCCTCCACTTGGATATGCGACACCGTATTTACGGGTTACTTTGACGGTAACGGACATATTGTTTACGGCATTTATTATCCCAAAAATTACGGTGCGCATTTATCTGCATCGGGCTATGCGGGACTTATTCCTCAAATAACCAAAAATACCCACGTAACAAACGTTGGCGTAAGATACTCCCATATTGAAATATTAGGCCGTGCCGGAGGTATTGTAGGTAGTGTTGTGACCCAAAAAACGTCAAACGTTAATACTCTTATTGATTCTTGCTTTACCGATGAAACGGTATACGTAAATACTTACCGCCTTGACACTACTAACCCGGCTTCCGGCGGTATTTTGGGCGGTACTTTGCAGACTCCTAACGTGAAAATATCTAACTGTTATTCCTTTGCTAACGTTGGCGGTTCTTATTCGAAAAACAAGATAGTTGGCTCTACCTGGCAGTGCCCCGAAACTGTTGTTTTTGAAAATTGCTATGCCGACGGCAGTTTATGGCTCTGTTCAAGTACAGGTAACGCAGTTAAGACAGCTACTAACTGCTACTCTACCGTTGCTCCAAATGAAACTTATACTACCTGGACTCAGTTAAGCACTGAACAAATGAAGGGTGAAAATGCACTCACCAATATGCCTCTCGGCGATAAGTTCGCTATCACCGACGGATATCCGGTACTTAAGGTGTTTTTGAAGGAAAAAACATTAATCGGTGACGTGGACAGTGACGGCAAAATCGATACCACCGACCTTGCAACGTTGAAGCTATTCCTTGCAGGAATCAGTATTGATATCTCCGACGGCGCAGATATGAACGGCGACATTGAGATTGATACTACAGACCTTGCGTTGCTTAAGCTCTATCTTGCGAACAATTAAATCACAAGCCTTACCTCGGGAGTTGTTCTTAGGGATAAAATGCCTAAGAACAACTCCCGTTCGGGAAGGCTTATTTTTTTATTTCACTTTCTACTTGAAAAACTAATCTATATGTAGTATAATCTTAAGGATATAAAATGGAGGAAAGTGTTTTCTATGAGCAGCTATCTTAGTATGTCGCGTGAAGAATTAGCGGCAGAATTCAGTGAAGTTAAAAAAGAATATGAAAGCCTTAAAGAAATGGGCCTTCGGCTTGATATGTCAAGAGGTAAGCCCAGCATTGACCAAATTGATTTAAGCAAGAATATGTTTGATTTGGTAGGTAACGATTTAGGCTTTAAAAATAAGGACGGTATTGAATGCCGTAACTACGGCGGTCTTGACGGTCTTTCGGAGCTTAAGGAGCTTTTTGCAGGTATTTTAGACCTTGAGCCTTCCCAAATTATAGTAGGCGGTAACTCATCCTTAAATATGATGTTTGACACCATTGCTCAGGCTATGACCCACGGTCTTGGCGGTGAGCCTTGGATGAAGCAGGGCGAAATTAAGTTCATTTGTCCCGTACCCGGCTACGACCGTCATTTTGCCATTACCGAGCATTTCGGAATTAAAATGATTCCCGTTCCTACCACCGAGGAAGGCCCCGATATGGATAAGGTGGAGGCGCTTGTTCGCGACCCTGCGGTAAAGGGTATGTGGTGTGTTCCCAAGTATTCGAATCCCGAAGGAATAACCTACAGCGATACTGTTGTTAAGCGTCTTGCCAATATGAAGCCTGCCGCTAAGGATTTTCGTATTTTCTGGGATAACGCTTACGTTATTCACGACCTTTACGAAAAAGGCGATTCTCTTTTAAATATTTACGACGAATGCGTAAAGGCAGGTAACCCCGATTTGGCTATCATCTTTACCTCTACCTCTAAAATAACCTACCCCGGTGCAGGTGTAGCGGCAGAGGCGGGCAGCCCCACTAATGTAGCGATTATTAAAAACAGATTGCAGTATCAAACCATTGGCCCCGATAAATTAAGCCAATTACGACACGCAAGAATGTTTAAAGATGTAAACGAAGTAAAGGCACATATGAAAAAGCATGCCGATATTTTACGTCCTAAGTTTGAAAGTGTATTGGCTGAACTTAATAAACAGCTATCGGGAAAAGAAATTGCTTCTTGGAAAAAGCCTAACGGCGGTTACTTTATCAGCCTTGACGTTATGGAGGGCTGTGCCAAAAGGGTAGAGGCCTTATGCAAGGAGGCAGGTATGGTGCTTACCAAGGTGGGTGCTACCTATCCTTACGGTCTTGACGAAAAGGACAGCAATATACGTATTGCGCCTTCCTTCCCGCCTGTTGACGAAATTAAAAAGGCTTCGGTACTGCTTTGCGTTGCAGTTAGGTATGCCGCACTGGAAAAGCTTTTAGGATAAAAAAAGTGAAGGGTTAAATATACATTGACTTTTTTGCGTTAAAACATTATAATTAAAATGTTAATTTTAGAAAAAGTGGAGGACTTGTAATGAAGAACAAAAGACCGAGTAAAATTACCTTCTTTTTAGTATTTTTACTTATTCTTGTTCTGACCTACACCGCATTTTTCGGTATTGAAAGCTGGCACGGTGACACCCGCGTTGTTTACTTAAAGGGTGCTGCCGATATCCGCTGGGGTATCGATATTCGCGGTGGTGTTGAAGCGGTATTCACTCCCGACATTCCCGAAAATCAGATTACTGATGAGGATATGGAGGCCGCAAAAGCCATCATCGACACACGTATGGTGAATCAGAACATAACCGACTATGAAATTTATGCCGACAACGAAAACCATCAGATAGTTGTTCGCTTCCCTTGGGCGGCAAACGACAGCGAGATGGATCCTGCTGCAGCAGTTGCTTCTCTTGGTGAAACTGCAGAGCTTACCTTCTGTAAGGCGGCTTCTTACGATGCAAACAACGTATTATTTACGGGTGAGCACGTAGAAAACGCAACAGCAAGCTATACCGAAGAACACGGCTGGGTAGTTGCTCTTGAGCTTGACTCTGTTGCTTCCAGCACCTTTGCAAAAGCAACCGGCGAGCTTGCAAGCACTAAGGGACAAATTGCTATTTGTATGGACGGCGTAACCCTTACTGCTCCTACAGTTAACGATGCAATTACCAACGGTCAGGCTATTATTACCGGTATGGGCAGCTCCGACGAAGCTGTTGACCTTGCCAATAAGATTAATGCAGGTGCATTGCCCTTTGCTTTAAGCGTTGACGACAGCAAGCTTTCTATAGTTTCTGCTACTCTCGGTGCTAATGCCCTTAACGTTATGCTTATTGCAGGCGCTATTGCTTTTGGTATTATCTGCTTGCTTATGATAATCCGCTACCGCTTAATCGGTGTTATTGCTTCTATTGCTCTGCTCGGTCAGCTTGCAGGCTCTATTGCTGCTATTTCGGGCTTCTTCCCGGGTGTTGACAGCTTTACCCTTACCATCCCGGGTATTGCAGGTATTATCCTTTCTATCGGTGTTGGTGTTGACTGTAACGTTATTGCCGCTGAAAGAATTCGTCAGGAATTCAAAACAGGCAGAACCATTGACGGTGCGATTAATAACGGATTTAAGAATTCCCTTAGCGCTATTATAGACGGTAACGTAACCATTCTTATTGTTGCCTTCGTGCTTATGGGCGCATTCGGTACTTCCGGCTTGGCTATTTACCACCTGTTCTCTTGGATTTTCGGCGCTTCTATTGCAGGTTCTATTTACTCCTTCGGTTACACTCTCCTTATAGGTGTTATCTTCAACCTTGTAATGGGTGTTGTATTCTCTAAGCTTATGCTTAAGAGTATTTCTCAAATTAAGTTCCTGCGTAGACCCTGGCTTTACGGAGGTAAGAACAATGCTTAATAAATTCGATTTTAATAAACCTCTTAAACTGGTGCTCATTATTTATGCCGTTCTTATTGCGGCAGGTATAGTTGTTACCGCTGTTTTCGGTGCTAATTTAAGCATTGACTTTAGGGGCGGTACCGTAATCACCTATAATTACGATTTTGAAGAGGGCAAGGTTGCCGATATCAATATCGACGAGGTTAAGGCTCTTGTAAGCGAAAACCTAAAAACCGATGCAAACGTTACCAAGGGCTCATCCATTGCAGGTGACACCTATACTATTACCGTTTCTCTTGTTAAAAATGAATCGGTTACCACCGAGGCTCAGGATGCTCTTTTAACTGCATTGGAAAAGAAGTATCCCGACAACGCTGTTTCTCTTTACAGTGCCACCTCGGTTAACCCCACACTTGCAACCTCTTTCTTTATTAAGGCTGTTGCCGCTGTGATTGTCGTTGCGGTTCTGGTTGTAGTTTACGTTGGCTTCCGTTTCCGTAAAATCGGTGGTGTTACCGCCGCTCTTACAGCACTTGTTGCTCTTGTGCTCGACATAGCAATTTCGTTTATTGCCTGTGTTGCCTTCCGCTTGCCGATTGATATGAACTACATTGCCGTAGTTCTTACAATACTTGGTTACTCCCTTAACGATACTATAGTTGTATACGACTCGGTTCGTGAAAATAAGAAGACTAACGAAGATCTTACCCTTGCCGAAATGGTAAATAAGAGTCTTCGCGCCGTAATTGCAAGAAACATAGTTACCACTACCACTACCGTTCTTGCGGTTGTTACCATTATTGTAGTTTCCGAGCTTTACGGTCTTACTTCACTTCGTCCCTTTGCTATTCCTATGGTATTTGGTCTTATTTCCGGCTGTATTTCCTCTATATTCGTTTCAACTCCTCTTTGGGTTGTTTGGAGAAACAAGCTGGACAGTAAGAAATAATATTACTAAAGCCGACTTACTTTAAGTCGGCTTTAAATTTATCGGAAAGAGTTTTTATTATGATTAAACTTGCTACAATAGGAACAAGCTGGATTACCCGCGCTTTTATAGGCGGTATTAGTCTTTTGCCCGATAAATATATCCTTACCGCCGTTTATTCAAGGGAAAAAAGCAGGGCAGAGGAGCTTTTAAAGGAAACGGGTAAATCTGCCGAAATATACTTGAACCTTGAGGAAATGGCAAAATCGGACAATATTGATGCGGTTTATATAGCCAGCCCCAATTCTCTTCATTTTGAACAGGCAATGCTTATGGTTAAAAACGGTAAGCACGTTATTGTGGAAAAGCCTATGGTTACAAGTGAAGACGAGTTTATGAGGCTGAGTAATGCCGCAAGGGAAAATAACGTTATTTTTATGGAAGCTATTATCCCTATGCACCTTCCTGCCCGAAAAATTATTAAGGAGGAAATGGGAAGGCTTGGAAGAATTCAAAGCTCCCGTTTTCAGTTCTGTCAGCTTTCAAGTAAATATCAGGATTATCTTTTAGGTAAAAATCCCAATATTTTCAATCCGCAGTTTGCTACGGGCACCCTTATGGATTTAGGAATTTACTGTGTTTATCCCGCTATCGACCTTTTCGGTCTGCCCGAGCTTATATCTACCAAGGCGACCTTTTTGGAAAGCGGAAGCGACGGCAGTATTGCCGCAAATTTTAAATACGGTGATCATATAGTGTCGATAATTGCTTCAAAAACCTGCCAAAGCAATGTGCCCAGTGAAATTCTCGGGGACTGCGGAAGCCTTTCTATAGGGCATATTTCAAAGTATGATAACATTTATATTGAAAGCTCTGCCAAAAACGAAAAAATAGTAGGTGAAATGAGCAAGGAGGAGCTTATGAGCTACGAAGCCCTTGACTTTTACCGCTATATAACCGATAGGGAAGGCACCGCGCAGGAATACAGCGAAATGAACACCCTTGCACTTACTGTTTGCGCAGTAATGGAAGCAATGCGAATGCAGGCCGATATAAAATTTTATAATTTTAACTATAATTAAAACAAGAAAAACGGCATATACTCTTTTTAAAGGAGGATGCCGTTTTGTTTAAGAAGCTAAGTGTAATTATCGGAATTTTGTTTTGCGTAGGGCTGGGTGTTTTGCTCCATTTCACCTATGAGTGGAGCGGCTACAATATGGCGGTGGGATATTTTTCCAGCGTAAATGAGAGCACCTGGGAGCATTTAAAGCTGTTGTTTTTCCCCGTAACTCTTTATACCCTGGGGCAGTTTGTTTTTTGTGAAAGAAAAACGAAGGGCTTTTTGCTGTTTCGCGCAGTATCGCTGTTAATCGGGCTTATTTTTATAACCTCGGCTTTTTTCACTGTTTCGGGAATTGTGGGCAAAACCGATATGCCTGTCGTGAATATAGCGATTTTCGTTGTGGGTGTGATTATAACCTTTGTTCTGACCGAGCTAATGCTTCGCAGTGTGTATTACGTGCCAAAGTATTCAAACCTTTTTGCCTTAATAATATTTGCTGTTTTTACTTTGCTATTTATAGTGTGGAGCTATGACCCGCCAAATATAGGCCTGTTTAAGGCACCGTAATAAAAGCCTCTGAAATCGCAGATTTCAGAGGCTTTAGCTTTTAGAACAGACCGCTTATTACTCCGTTTTCGTCAACGTCGATTTTTTCTGCGGCAGGAACTTTCGGAAGTCCGGGCATTGTCATAATATCGCCTGTAAGGGCAACAATGAAGCCTGCACCTGCACTTACCTTAATGTTACGTACCGTAATATCAAAGCCTGTGGGAGCACCCAGCTTTGTCATATCATCAGAGAAGCTGTACTGGGTTTTAGCCATACATACGGGCATATTGGAAAAACCGAGCTCGGTAAGCTTTGCAATTTCCTTTTTAGCGGCAGGAGTGAATATTACGTTGTCACCGCCGTAAATTTTGGTAACGATTGCGCGGATTTTATCTTCAATGGAAAGGTCGTCTTCATAGCAGAAGGTGAAGTCGTTCTTTTCCTCGCAAAGGCGTGCAACCTCGTTGGCAAGCTCAATACCGCCCTTAGAGCCCTCGGCGCAAACCTTGGAGCAAATTGCCTTAATTCCAAGCTCTGCACAGGAATCAATAACAAGCTGAACTTCGGCATCGGTATCGGTGGGAAAGCGGTTAACGGCAACTACACAAGGAAGCTTATAAACGTTTTTAATGTTTCCTGCGTGTCTCATAAGGTTAGGCATACCCTTTTTAAGCGCTTCAAGATTTTCTTCCTTTAAATCGGTTTTAGCTACACCGCCGTTCATTTTAAGAGCGCGAATGGTAGCAACCAACACAACCGCGCTGGGCTTGAGCCCACCGAAGCGGCACTTAATGTCAAGGAACTTTTCAGCGCCTAAGTCGGCTCCGAAGCCTGCTTCGGTAATGGCGTAATCTCCAAGCTTCATTGCCATTTTGGTAGCAATAATAGAGTTACAGCCGTGAGCAATATTAGCAAAGGGGCCGCCGTGTACGAGAGCGGGGGTGCCTTCAAGAGTTTGAACGAGATTAGGCTTTAAGGCGTCTTTGAGAAGTGCGGTCATAGCGCCCTGAGCATTAAGCTGACCTGCAGTAACGGGCTTATCGTCGTAGGTGTAGCCTACTATGATTTTGGAAAGTCTTTCCTTTAAGTCGGTAATGGAATTTGAAAGACAAAGCACAGCCATAATTTCGCTGGCAACCGTAATATCAAAGCCGTCCTCTCTGGGAACACCGTTTACCTTGCCGCCGAGACCGTCGGTAACGAAACGAAGCTGACGGTCGTTCATATCAACACATCTCTTCCAGGTAATGCGTCTTACGTCGATACCTAAGGCGTTGCCTTGATGAATGTGGTTGTCAAGCATAGCGGCGAGAAGATTGTTGGCCGCTCCGATAGCGTGAAAGTCTCCGGTAAAGTGAAGGTTAATATCCTCCATGGGAACTACCTGAGCATATCCGCCGCCTGCCGCGCCGCCCTTAACACCGAATACGGGGCCTAAGGAAGGCTCACGAAGGGCTACCATAACCTTTCTGCCGGTTGCACGCATAGCATCGGCAAGACCAATGGTAGTGGTGGTTTTGCCCTCACCGGCAGGGGTGGGGTTAATGGCGGTAACAAGAATAAGCTTACCGTTTTCTCTTTTTTCATCCTTTAAAAGAGATAAATCAATTTTAGCCTTATATTTGCCGTACTGTTCAAGCTTTTCATCGGGAATGCCTGCAGTTTCGGCAATTTCGGTTATGGGGCGAAGCTCGACCTCCTGAGCAATTTCAATATCACTTTTCATTTTTCTGCACCTCTTGTTTTACTTAAAGTATTTAACGGCACTGCGGAACATACCCATATCAAAGTTGCCGTCAACGTTTTTATAAAGTCCGTTGCCGATACGCTCGCTGTGTCCCATTTTACCGAGCACTCTGCCGTCGGGGCTTGTAATGCCTTCTATAGCAAAGCAGGAGTTGTTGGGATTAAAGCGTACGTCAGAAGTGGGATTGCCACTTAAATCAACATACTGGGTGGCTATCTGTCCGTTTTCGGCAAGCTTTAATGCAAGCTCATCACTTACAAGGAAGCGGCCCTCACCGTGAGAAATCGGCACAGTGTAAATATCGTCAACCTTGGTTTCCATAAGCCACGGGGACTTATTAGATGCAATACGGGTTTGTACAAGGCGGGACTGATGGCGGCCTATAGTGTTGTAGGTAAGGGTGGGGCAGGTTTCGTCGGTGTCGATAATTTCACCAAACGGAACAAGACCCAATTTAACAAGCGCCTGGAAGCCGTTACAAATACCTGCCATAAGACCGTCGCGGTTAGAAAGAAGGTTATTAACCTCTTCCTTAATGGCGGGGTTTCTAAAGAAGGCGGTAATGAATTTACCCGAACCGTCGGGCTCGTCACCGCCCGAGAAGCCACCCGGGATAAATACTATCTGTGCATCCTTCATCTTTTTTGCGAAGGTGTCAACGCTTTCTGCTACACTGCTTGCAGAAAGATTATTAATTACGAAAATTTCAGGGTCGGCACCTGCAGTAAGGAGCGCCTTGGCGGTGTCGTACTCACAGTTGGTGCCCGGGAATACGGGAATAAGCACCTTGGGGCGAGCCGAGGTAAAGCGAGGCTTAGCGTAATCGCTTGCACAGAAGGAGAATTTGCTGATTTCCTTAGCCTTATGGTCGATGTTGCAGGGATAAACGCTTTCCAGCACGCCCTCGTATACACCCTGTAATTTAATAAGGTCGATTTCCTCGTTCTTTAAAGCAATAATGGGCTTTTCGGTGGTATAGCCGAGAACGGTACCAACCTCGGTATCGTCGCTAAGCTCAACTATAAAGGAAGCGTAGCTGTAAGCGAAAATGTCCTCTACACTCATATAATCGTTAAACTTAAAGCCTATTCTGTTTCCTATTGCCATTTTCATAACAGCTTCGGCAATACCGCCCATACCCGGAGTATAAATAGCTTTTGCCTTGCCGTTCTCAACAAGCTTTCTTACAGTAGCAAAAAGCTCAATAAGAGAAGCGGTGACGGGAAGACCGTTGGCATCGTGCTTGCAGGTAAGGAGAACAACCTTGCTGTCTGCCTTTTTGAACTCGGGAGAAACAATGCTGTCTACCTGCTCGGTGGTAACCGCAAAGGAAACCAAGGTGGGAGGAACGTCGATATGCTCAAAGGAACCGCTCATAGAGTCCTTACCGCCGATAGCGGCAATGCCTAATTCCTTTTGAGCCTTAAAAGCACCGAGAAGTGCTGCAAGAGGCTTGCCCCAACGCTTAGCATCCTTACCGGGACGCTCAAAGTATTCCTGGAAGGTCAAATATACCTCGTTAAAGGAGGCGCCTGTAGCAATAAGCTTACATACAGATTCAACTACGGCGAGATATGCGCCGTGGTAGGGGCTTTTTTCGGTAATAAAGGGATTATAGCCCCAAGCCATAAGAGAACAGGTATCGGTATGACGTTTTTCAACCGAAACCTTGTTAACCATTGCCTGAATGGGGGTTTGCTGATACTTACCGCCAAAGGGCATAAGAACAGTGCCTGCGCCTATGGTGGAGTCAAAACGCTCGCTAAGACCGCGCTTAGAGCAAACGTTAAGGTCCTTAGCAATTTTTTCGTAATTTTCCGTAAAGCCGCCGCTTATTTCCTTATCAAAGGACTGAATTTTAGCAGGGGCAATATCAATGTGCTTTTCAGCACCGTTGGAATTTAAGAACTCACGGCTGATGTTAACAATATCCTTGCCGTTCCAGTACATAACCAGTCTGGGCTCGGCCTTAACTGTGGCAACAACGGTAGCCTCAAGGTTTTCTTCATTTGCAAGGCTTATAAATTTATCAACGTTTTCCTTTTCAACTACAACAGCCATTCTTTCCTGAGACTCGCTTATTGCAAGCTCGGTGCCGTCAAGACCGTCGTACTTTTTGGGAACGGCGTTAAGGTTAATTTCAATACCGTCGGCAAGCTCGCCTATAGCAACCGACACACCGCCTGCTCCGAAGTCGTTACAACGCTTAATAAGTCTTGTGGCGTCCTTTCTGCGGAAAAGTCGCTGTAGCTTTCTTTCCTCGGGAGCGTTACCCTTTTGAACCTCTGCACCGCAGCTTTCCAAGGATTCAACGGTATGAGATTTGGAAGAGCCCGTAGCACCGCCACAGCCGTCACGACCCGTTCTGCCGCCAAGAAGAATAATAATATCTCCATCAGAGGGAACCTCTCGTCTAACGTTTTCTTCGGGAGCTGCGCCTACAACAGCGCCGATTTCCATACGCTTTGCGGTGTAGCCATCGTGGTAAATTTCATCAACCTGACCTGTAGCTAAGCCTATCTGATTACCGTAGGAGCTGTAGCCTGCGGCGGCGGTGGTTACGATTTTTCTTTGAGGAAGCTTACCCTCCATAGTTTCGTGTCTGCCCTTTAAGGGATTACCTGCGCCTGTTACACGCATAGCGGCATAAACGTAGCTTCTGCCCGAAAGGGGGTCACGGATAGCACCGCCGATACAGGTGGCGGCACCGCCGAAGGGCTCGATTTCGGTGGGGTGGTTGTGGGTTTCGTTTTTAAACAGAAGAAGCCAAGGCTCTTTCTTGCCGTCGATAGTAACGTCGATTTTTACGGTACAAGCGTTGATTTCCTCAGATTCGTCAAGTCGGTCAAGCTTGCCCTGCTTTCTTAAATACTTAGCGGCAATAGTGCCTATATCCATAAGGTTAATGGGCTTGGTTCTGCCAAGCTCGCGTCTTACCTCAAGGTATTCCTCATAGGTTTTTTGTAAAAGCTCGTCCTCGAACTCCGCCTTGTCAATAGTGGTAAGGAAGGTAGTATGACGGCAATGGTCGGACCAATAGGTGTCGATCATTTTTATTTCGGTAATGGTGGGGTCTCTGTCCTCACTTCTGAAATAGCTTTGACAGAATTTAAGGTCGTCAAGGTCCATAGCAAGGCCCTGAGCCTTTAAAAATTCCTTAAGCCCGTCTTCTTCTAAGGCGTTGAAGCCGTCAAGTGTTTTAACGGTGGTAGGAATATCGTACTCACGCTTTAAGGTGCTTACGGTATCAAGAGAAGCCTCTCTGCTTTCAACGGGGTTAATAAGGTGCTTCTTTATGGCCGACTTTTCATCATCGCTCAGAGCACCCTCAATAACGTAAACCTTTGCGGTACGTACGTCGGGACGGTCTGCCTTTGAAATAATCTGAATACACTGCGCGGCGGAATCGGCACGCTGGTCAAACTGACCGGGAAGGTATTCAACTGCAAAAACAAAGTCGTTTTCTTTTGCTGTAAGCTCGGTGAAGGTATCGTCAAGCTGAGGCTCGGAAAAAACGGTGTTGATACACTGCTTGAAAAGAGCCTCTTCAATATTTTCAACGTCGTAACGGTTAATAACCCTTACACTTTTTACGTTTGCTATGCCCAAAAACGAGCGGATGTCGCTTAAAAGGGAATCGGCTTCGCCTGCAAGGCCTGCCTTTTTTTCTACGTATATGCGGTAAACCATAATCTATCCATCCTATATTAATCTAATGCTTTAAGTGCTCTCGCACCAATATCGTTACGCTTGTAGGCATTTTTAAAGTGTACCTTTTCGGTTTCCTTATATGCCTTTTCAATAGCCGCCTTAAGGTCGGGGGCGGTTGCACTTACACCAAGCACTCTACCGCCTGCCGAAAGCACTGTGTCGCCTTCCTTTTTAGCACCGGCGTAAATAACTGTGGCTTCAATATCGCTGTCAACGGTAATGGGGAAGCCGCTTTCGTATTTTTGCGGGTAGCCTTCGCTTGCCATAACTACACAGCAAGCCGCACCGTTCGAAAACTCAACCTCGGCTTGGTGCAGGGTGCCATTGGTACAGGCCTGCATAATCTCGAATAAATCGCTTTTTAAAAGGGGAAGCACAACCTGAGTTTCGGGGTCACCGAAGCGGCAGTTGTATTCAATAACCTTGGGACCGTTTGGAGTAATCATAAGTCCGAAGAAAAGACAGCCCTTAAAGGGACGGCCTTCCTTTTCCATAGCGCGTATGGTGGGAATAAAAATTTCATCCATACAGGTTTTTGCTACGTCGCTTGTATAATAGGGGTTTGGAGCAATGGTGCCCATACCGCCCGTGTTAAGACCCTTGTCGTTATCCTTGGCGCGCTTGTGGTCCATAGCGGAAACCATAGGGATAAGGGTTTTGCCGTCGGAGAAGGCAAGCACCGAAACCTCGGGACCGGTTAAAAACTCTTCAATAACAATTTGGTTGCCCGAAGCGCCGAAGACCTTATCACCCATAATGGATATAACGGCTTCCTTTGCCTGTTCTCTTGTTTCGGCAATAATTACGCCCTTGCCCAGCGCAAGTCCGTCTGCCTTAACAACGGTGGGCAGTGGAGCAGTTTCAACGTAAGCAAGCGCGTCCTCCATATTGCTGTACACACCGTAAGCGGCGGTAGGAATACCGTATTTCTTCATAAGGTCTTTGGAAAAAACCTTACTGCCTTCAATAATAGCCGCCTTTTTGTCGGGGCCGAAGCAGGGAACACCTATTTCATTTAAGGCGTCAACCATACCTGCAACCAACGGGTCGTCGGGAGCAACAACGGCATAATCGATTTTCACTTCTTTTGCAAATTCGCAAATCTTATTAATATCGGTAACGGGAATGGGAACAAGCTGAGCATCCTCCGCCATACCGCCGTTTCCGGGAATGGCGTAAAGCTTGGAAATCTTTTTGCTTTCCTTAAGCTTTTTAATAATGGTATGCTCTCTTCCGCCGCTACCTATAACAGCTACCTTCATAGTCGTTTCTCCTTGAATTTATTAGTGGTGGAAAAGTCTCATTCCCGTAAATGCCATTGCAATACCGTACTTGTTACAGCATTCAATAACCACGTCGTCTCTAATGGAACCGCCGGGCTCGGCAATATAGGAAACACCGCTCTTTTTGGCGCGTTCAATGTTGTCGTCAAAGGGGAAGAAGGCGTCACTGCCCAAAGCAACACCGCTTATTGTGTCAAGATAAGCACGTTGCTCTGCCTGAGTAAAGGGCTCCGGCTGAACGGTAAAGTACTTCTGCCAAACACCGTCCTTGCAAACGTCCTCCTCGTTCTGATTGATGTAGCCGTCGATAACGTTATCTCTATCGGGACGGCCGAGAGTATCCTTGAAGGGAAGGTTTAAAACCTTGTCGTGCTGACGTAAGAACCAGGTGTCGGCCTTGCTTCCTGCAAGACGGGTACAGTGTACACGGGACTGCTGACCTGCGCCGACACCGATAGCCTGTCCGTCTACAGCAAAGCATACCGAGTTAGACTGTGTGTACTTAAGGGTGATAAGAGAAATGATAAGGTCTCTTACAGCGCTTTCGGGCATATCCTTCTTATCGGTAACAATATTACCGAGTAATTCCTTATTAATCTTAAACTCGTTTCTGCCCTGCTCAAAGGTGATGCCGTAAACCTGCTTGTGCTCGATGGGAGCGGGAACGAAATCGGGGTCGATTTTAACTATGTTGTAGGTTCCCTTTCGCTTGGATTTCAAAATTTCCAAAGCCTCGGGCTCGTAGCCGGGAGCAATAATACCGTCGCTTACCTCTCTTTTAATCATAAGTGCGGTGGTAACGTCACATACGTCGCTTAAGGCTACCCAGTCACCAAAGGAGCACATTCTGTCGGTGCCTCTTGCTCTTGCGTAAGCGCAGGCAAGGGGGGAAGCGTCAAGGCCTTCGATATCGTCTACAAAGCAGGCTTTTTTAAGCTTGTCCGAAAGGGGAAGACCTATGGCGGCTGAGGTGGGGCTAACGTGCTTAAAGGAGGTAACCGCAGGCATACCTAAGGCTTCCTTCAATTCCTTTACAAGCTGCCAAGAGTTAAAGGCATCTAAAAAGTTAATGTAGCCGGGGCGACCGTTCAATATTTCTATAGGAAGCTCGCTTCCGTCGTGCATAAAAATTTTTGCAGGCTTTTGGTTGGGGTTACAGCCGTATTTAAGTTCGAACTCTTTCATAATTTACCTCCGATTATTTGTTTTTATTAATAATAATGTTGGTAGGCTCGCTGCCGTCAAGAGGAATCTGACGAACAAAGAGAGAAACCTTGTTATCTTCATTAAGACTTTCCCAAATCATAGCCGCAAGGTCCTTAGCGGTGTTGGGAAGAACAACAGCCTCCGGCTCGCCGTAGAAAGAGGGAATGGGGTCACCGTCACATTTATAGGTGTGAATAAAGTGTCCCTTTCCCGAAAGGGGAGCGTAGGAATAACAGTATCTTTGACAGGCCTCGCTGTTGCCGTCGGCACTCTTTAAAATGGAAAGCTTGTAGCTAAAGCCTTGAGCATCAAAGTCGTAATAGCAAATACCCGAAATTCTGGGAGTGAAGTTGGGAGCATCAGGCTCGAATTCACGGGTGTTAAGAGCGGCTTCAAAGGCAAAGGGGTCGGAAGCGTCGTTTGTAACGTAATCGTAAATAGTATTGGTCTGGTCACCGTTAGTGATAATATCAATATCGCCGTAGGCAAGATAGGGGTTATAAATAATAAGGCTTGGGTCGGTTAATTTGCTTTCATCAAAGGCCTTGGTGCGCATACCGTTTTCAAAGGCTTCAAATATACGGTTGCGGCTGTTTTCACTTCTGCCCATAATGAAGTAGGCTATAAGAGCGCTGTTGCCGTCGGCGCTTTTACCGATAACAATACCTCTGCCGGGGTATGAGTTGTTTTTAAGTAATGCTTCTAAATTGTAAATGTTGCTCATGGTACTACTCCTTAATATAGTTCTTGCTTACTATTTCAACAGCCTGAGGGAGAATTATCCATTCAGCCTGCTCCATAACTCTTTTCTGCAGTATTTCGGGGGTGTCGTCTTCTTTAACCTCCACTGCTTTTTGAAGAATGATTTTACCGCCGTCGGGAATTTCATTAACAAAGTGAACCGTCGCACCCGTAACCTTTACACCGTAATTAAGCGCCGCCTCGTGAACGTGAAGCCCGTAAAAGCCTTCTCCGCAAAAGGAGGGAATAAGAGAAGGGTGAACGTTAAGTATTCTGTTCTCAAAGGTTTTGGTAAAGTGCTCGCTTAAAATGCACATAAAGCCTGCAAGAACGATTACGTCAATGCCATCCGACTTTAAAAGAGCAATAATATCGTTTTCGAAATCAGGGTTGCCCTTTTTTTCAATAACTGCGGTTTTTATTCCTGCGTTTTGTGCGCGGGTAAGGGCATAGGCATCCTTTTTGTTTGAAACAACAAGGACGATTTCACCGCTTTTTATAATGCCCTTACCTTGAGCATCAATAAGCGCCTGAAGGTTGGTGCCTCCACCCGAAACCAATACGGCAATGCGTGCCTTTACCATAGCTCTACTCCCTCGCCGTTAACGGTTTCACCTATTACGTAGGCATCCTCGCCGTTTGCTTTAAGAATTTCCACAGCCCTTTCGGCGTCCTCTTTATTAACTATAGCAATCATACCAACGCCCATATTAAAGGTGTTGAACATATCTCTTTCGGGAATATTTCCAACCTTTTCAATGTACTTGAAAATAGGAAGAATTTTAACGTCGCTCTTTTTGATTTTAGCACCTATACCGTCGGGAAGGCTTCTCGGAATGTTTTCGTAGAAACCACCGCCCGTAATGTGGGAAACCGACTTAACGCTTACTTCCTTCATTAAAGCAAGCATACTCTTAACGTACATTTTGGTAGGGGTTAAAAGGGTTTCGCCAAGACCCTTGCCGCCAAGCTCGGGTACGGGAGCGGTAAGGTCGGCATTTTCAATATCAAATACCTTGCGAACAAGGGAAAAACCGTTCGAATGTACACCGGTAGATGCAAGAGCAATAATTACGTCGCCTGCCTTTACAGCGGTTTTATCAAGGATTTTAGATTTATCAACAACACCTGTGCAATATCCTGCAAGGTCGTAATCCTCCTCGGGCATAAGACCGGGGTGCTCGGCGGTTTCACCGCCGATAAGAGCACAGCCTGCCTGAACACAGCCTTCGGCTACACCGCCTACTATATCGGCAATTTTTTCGGGGAAGTTTTTGCCGCAGGCAATATAGTCAAGGAAGAAAAGGGGCTTAGCGCCGCAACAAATAATATCGTTGGCGCACATAGCAACACAGTCGATACCAATGGTGTCGTGCTTATCAAGAAGCATAGCTAATTTAATTTTGGTGCCTACACCGTCGGTACCGCTTACCAATACGGGCTCGCTGATGCCTGTAAGGTCAAGTCCAAAGCAACCGCCGAAGCCGCCTACGTCGTCAAGGCAACCCTCGTTTTTGGTGCGGTTAATGTGCTTTTTCATAAGCTCTACCGATTTGTAGCCTGCAGTAATATCAACACCTGCGGCTTTGTAACTTTCGCTGAAACTACTTTTCATCTTTATTGCTCCTTATCTGCTGAGGTTTAACTGCAGCAATATTTTTTAAATAATTAATAACTTTTAAAAACAACGAATTCTCCGAACCTAAAATTCGGAGAAGCGTTATTTACATATACTTTTTACTTATAGCCTCGTTCTTTTCAAGTACCTTTGCGGCGGCATCACTGCGCTGTTTATCAAGCTTTGCGGCAAGGGTATCGTCACCAACGGCAATAATTTGCGCGGCAAGAAGCGCGGCGTTTGCGGCGCCGTCAATAGCAACGGTGGCAACGGGAATGCCCGATGGCATTTGTACAGTGGAAAGAAGCGCATCCAGTCCGTCAAGAGTAGAGGACTTAACGGGGATACCGATAACGGGAAGGGTAGTAGCGGCGGCAACAGCTCCCGCAAGGTGAGCAGCCTTACCTGCGGCGGCAATAATTGCGCCAAAGCCGTTTGCTCTTGCGTTCTCGGTAAATTCTCTAACCTCTTTTGGGGTGCGGTGGGCGGAATAAACGTGAACCTCAAAGGGTACGCCTAAGTCCTTTAGGGTGTCCATAGCTTTTTCTACTACGGGAAGGTCGCTGTCACTTCCCATAAGAATACCTACTTTTTTCATAAACTTCTCCGTTCCGCTTTTGCATAAAATAAAGGCAGTTCCGCTAAAGATTTTCGGAACTGCCCAGACGGTCGACAAAATGTTATCACTTAATGCTCCCACGCGGTAATCCGCTTATCCGTCAGTTGCAAAAAGCTTATAAATTTACATTGCAAAAACATTATATATTATTTTATAATATATGTCAATAAATTTAACTGTAAAAATAACGGCAGGTTTAATAAAAATTTTTGTGTACTTTAAGCATAAAAGTTATTGAAATATTTTGGGGTTTGTGTTACTATTCAATTAGAAATTGCAGAAAGGCGGTTTTATTATGGCAGATAATATGATTAAGGAAGCTGAAAAGTACGGAATTGAGTACTACAAAAAGGGCAGAGTACTTGTTTGGCACGACGAGTTTGACAAGGGTGCTATTGATACCGATAAGTGGGTATTCCACCGTACCATGAGTACTAAGGACCGTATTTATGATAACGGCGAAAAGAACATTCGAATTGAAGACGAAAACGTTCATATGCAGATTCACAGAACCGATGATCCCGAATGTCCCTTCACCTTGCCTGAAGGTCTTACTACAAAGTTCACTATGAACTTTAAGTACGGCTACGTTGAAATGCGTGCGAAGGTTCCTTACCGTCACGGCGCTTGGCCTTCCTTCTGGACTCAGTCCTCCACCGTTTTCAAAACCGTTCCGTGGATGGCTGAAGCTGATATTTTTGAAGTGTTCTCAAACGACAGCGGTCTTGCTTCTGCTCTTCATAAATGGGGCTACGGTAAGCATTGCTCTGTAGGCGGCGGCTTCTATAAGGTTGGCGAGCCCGAAACCATTAACGACGAATATCATATTTACGGATATGAATGGAATAAAGAGTATATGGCATTCTTCGTAGACGGAAAAGAGCAGTGGAGAGTACCCATTGACCCCGTAAACGGTAACTTTAAGTATGACGTAATCGACGGTGTTATGGGCTTCCACGACTTCCAGTTCCTTATTATGAATAACGAATGCTTTACCGAGGGCAGCTCTTGGAAACCCAACGGCTGGGCCTTTAACGATGATGACGTTCTTCCCGTTGATTATTTTATCGACTGGGTACGTCTTTATCAGAATCCCGAAACCGAGGAGCTTAAATTAAAGCCCGAAATTGATGCTGAAATAGCTCGTCAAAAGGCTGAGGCAGAAGCAAATTAAAGAAATAAGCAACTAAAAAGCAACGTCAGTCTGCATAAAATCGGCGGTTTTAAATTATAGAAACTGCCGATTTTTTTGTTTTCTGAAAATTCTTTGTCACAAAATAGGTTTTGCTTCGTTATATATATAGAAAGCATTAAACGGAAGAATTGTGATTGTCCGAAAAATTTGAAGAGGTGAATCCAATGGGTATTTAAAATAGTCAAAACGAGAGTTTAAAATAGGGGGAATTTTAATGAAAAACAAAACATATTTAAAAATAATAAGTATAATTTTGACGTTAACACTTATTTTTCAAAGTATACCTATTGCGGTTACAGCGCAGGAATCAACCGAAATAGCCGAAGTAACGGAATCAGACGAAGTATACGTAATCGGTGAGGATATATCACGCAGAGAAGAATCGGTCAAGTATTTCCGTATGAGCGACGGTAGCTACTCGGCTGTGTCTTATGCTGCACCTATTCATTATATTGATGTTGACGGTGTGTATAATGATATAGATAATACCCTCATTGCTTCGCAATCGGGATACCAAAACACAGGAAATCCGTTCAGAGTTATCCTTCCGGAAGAGTCTGATGAGTCTGTTACGGTTGAATTCAAGAATAAAAGAATAGGCTTTAAGCTCATAGATTCCAAAAAGGTTAAAACTAAAGTAAAGGAAAACAAGCATAAAACCGAAAAAGAAATACAAAGTGAAGTAGAAAAGGCTAAAACCAAGAAGGATAAGGCAAAAATAATTAATGACAATAAATATAAATTAAAGAAATATTCTTCGGGTGTTGTCTATGAAGATATGTATGAAAACGTAGATATTTCTTATGATATTTACGGTTCGAGCCTTAAAGAAAGTATTGTTTTAAATAAGAAAAATGCTAAAAGCAGTTATACCTACGCCTTTACTTATACAGGGCTTACCGCAGTTCTTAATGAAGATAACAGCGTTTCTTTTATGGACGGAGAACAGGAATATTTTAGATTAGCGGCTCCGTATATGTTCGACTCTGCAAATGCATATAGTTCAGACATTTCAGTAAAGCTGACCCCTACCGAGACTGGCTGTACCTACGAACTTGTACCCAACAAGGACTGGCTAAAGGACAAGGAAAGAGTATACCCTGTAACTATCGACCCAACGGTTACACCGAAGCTTAATGCAACTGAAATTAAAGATGCTACGGTGATGTTCACAAACTATAATGCCACGATGGAAGATTGGGCTATGCGCTACCATACGGGTATCTTTTATGACCATTTGGTTGCCGGTAAATATCCAAATTCTTCGGTTGAAGTGGGATATTGCATTTATGCTGATATACCCGAGGGAATTCCGGATACCGCAAGAATTGTTAAAGCTACTTTAGGTGTCGCTTCGTCGTATGCTGAAACTAACGTTTATGTAAGTGACGTGCGTTTTGATGCGTTTAAGATAACGAGTGATTGGAATACGGGCGATATAAACGAAGAAAGCATATTATTTAATACACCTAATACAAATGGATATACTATACCAACTACCGATACGGAAGCAATAGATTATAGGTACTTATACGAAGGTATTCAAAATTATCACGATTTTGATGTAACTAAGGCGGCACAGGAATGGCATAGTAGTGGTAATAACTACGGAATAATGCTGAGAATGGATGAATATTCATTAAGCTCGAATTATTTAATGTCATTCTTTTCCAGCGATTATAACATAGGCGGAGTTACTAACCGTCCCATATTTGTATATAACTTCAGAGATACATCGGGTCTTGAGGATTATTGGTCATATCACAGTGCCTCTGTCGGAAATGCCGGAACAGGCTACGTTAACGATTTCGGCGGAAATCTTACATTCATTCATAACGATACAAGCTATGTTAACGAAAGATATAACGTGTCTATAGCTCACGTATATAACGTTAATATTGCGGATAATTTAGCAAGTACCGATGAACAGCCTTATGGTAACGGTTGGAGACTTAATATAGGCGAAGTAGGCTGTGAGGAAATAGAGAATGTAGATTATCGTTACTACATCGACGGTGACGGTACAAAGCATTATTTTTATAAGGATGACGATAAGTATAAGGACGAGGATGGACTTGGTTACGTTTATATACCTGAAAACAATGGAACTCTTCGCGGAGAGATGACAACCAAAAGCCATGAAACAATAAAATTTGATGCAGATGGAAGGCTGTATAGCATTACCGACAGTAATTCTAATTGTGTAGAATTTACTTACGGTGATTGCGGCTTGGAAACGGTTAAAATCGGCAACAATACTATAATAATACTTGCCTATTCGGGCGGTAAGCTGTCTTCCTTGACAAACAATAAGACAAGCCGTACTACAAGTTATTCTTACGATACTTCAGGTAATCTTATTTCAATAACACAGAATTGGAACAGCAATACTGCAGACACCTATACCTATACGTATAGCGGAAATCTGCTTACAAGCGCTACGGATTCGGACGGATACCGTATCACTTATGCTTACGACCAAAACGGAACGGTTAGTCAAGTAAAAAGCGTAACCGAAAGCGCACTTGAAGGAGAAAATTACATAAACGGTCAGACTATGACCTTTAGTTATAAAAACGGCAACCGTACGGTGGTTGAGGATTGCGGTCTTGACGGAAATATTCTCACAACTGCAGATAATAATAAAATGACATATCTTTTTGATGTGTACGGTCAGCCCGTTTCGGTTTATGATGAAGAAGGAAACGGTGCAAGCTATAAGTATAGTGGGATTGAAAATAAAAAGCATAATCTTACTTTGTCCTCTGCTACTTATGGATATATTCCCGGTGGTGACCTTGTAAAAGAAGGCGATTTCAGTTACGGAGGCGCTTTTTGGTCAACAACCGGCAATGCAGAGTACACAGGTAGTGGCTTTACGTTGTCCGAAGGCGAGAAAATATATCAGGATTTATGTTTTAATAGGGGTACTTATAAAATAGTCGCTGTGTTTGATAAGATGACCGAAGACGCTTATGGCACAATAAACGTTAGTCAAACGTATGTTAGTGTTGTAAATTCAACAATTACAGACACCAGCGGCGAAGGTCCATACGGAAGTTGCAAAGCGGAGGTTGAAATAGAAGCAGAATGTAACAACGCTCAATTTACTCTTGATTTCACATGTGAAACAGGTAGCATAGCATTAAGTGGAATATATTGCTACAAAACTCCTTATTCATCAAAAATCAACTATATAACCGACGGTAGCTTCGATTACGTAAGCGCCGGATATGAGAGCACATTCGAATGGAAAATGGATGAAGCCATTTTTGGAGCGCAAAAAGTAGGTATTGGCGATTATACCAATAATATAAGCGGTGTAATGAGCATTTTTAAATCCTGCGCCCCGATGGCTACTCCTTACAATAAGGTTTACTGCAATCCGTACGTAAGCGGTAAGGCGGGAGAAGTGCTCCTTCTTAGCGGTTGGGCAAAGGCAACCGCTATAAACGACGGAGCTTGTACTTTTGCGCTTGAATTAAAGGTAAACCATACCGATGGTACAACGACTACTAAAAGTCTTGATTTTGATGATAATATAACCGATTGGCAGTTTGGCTGTTTGCCCGTACCTATTGAAAAGGATTATTCCTCTGTAAGAGTGACAATTGATTACAGCAATCAGATAAACACAGGCTATTTTGACGATATACAGCTCATTAAGGATGATGCGGCTTCTTACGTTTATGATGATGACGGTAACGTTATTTCTGCCAAAACGTCGGCTTCTAACAACCAATATGAGTATGACGGTAATTCCCGCCTTACGTCTGCAATAGATACAACGGGCAGAAACTTTAAGTATAATTATGATAATAAACATAACTTAATAAGTGCTGTTAGCGATGCCGCTGTTGCAGTGCGTTATGAGTATAACGGATACGGTCAGGCAACCAAGTCTGAAACTTATGC
>JAFVIF010000046.1 GCA_017474125.1 Clostridia bacterium | reverse complement strand
CCTCTTTTAACTTCTTGACGAGTTTCTTATACTGTGGCCGCTCAAAATCCTTGCCGGACTGCTTATCAATGTAGACATTGCCCTTTGGCACATTATTTTCATCCATAACAATAAGCTGCCTGTCTTCATTCTGATCGATGCTCGATACTCGCACATAACCATAAACATTTCCCATAATATTACCTCCTGTGCCCGACATTAATTTTACAATGTTCGGACTAATTTTGTTTTGAGATAATATAGGGAACATAAAATTCGACTTTCAAGAAATCATTAAGTATTGATTTTTATGTTTGGTTGTGGTAATATAATATCGTAATTTGACAATGAACAACAAATAATTTATTGACGAAAATTTTGAGAGGAGATTTTAGTTTATGGATGTGCATTCTGTCAGACAGTTAATGAGGACTAAAAGTATATATGAAATACCAATGCGTGTTACTTTTTATGCACGTGTATCTTCTGAAAAGGACGAGCAGTTGAACTCTCTTGACAACCAGATATCCTATTATCGTAACTTTATTAAGAAAAATGCTAACTGGGAATTTGTTGAGGGATATATCGATGAAGGCCTTTCGGGTATGAGCACCAAAAAGCGTGAGAACTTTCACAATATGATTAGTGATGCAAAGGCAGGACTATTTGACCTTGTTATCACAAAGGAAATTACCCGTTTTGCCCGTAACACGCTTGACAGTATTCAATACACTCGTGACCTACTATCCTATGGTGTAGGCGTATTTTTTCAAAACGATAATATCAATACCCTTGATGAAGATAGCGAACTTCGATTAACTATTATGTCAGGTATTGCTCAGGACGAACTTAGAAAACTATCAAGCCGTATTAAGTTTGGTCATCAAGAGGCTATAAAGAAAAATGTTGTCCTTGGTAACAGCCGTATATTCGGCTACCGCAAAGACAACAAAAGATTAGTTATTGATGAAAAAGAGGCAGAAATGGTTCGTGAGTTATTTGAACTTTACGCAACCGACCAATACAGTATGAAGCAGATTGAGGAGATTTTTTGGAACAAGGGCTACCGCAATAACAACGGCAAGCGTATTTGCCACAGTACAATGTCTAATACCATTTCTAACCCCAAATACAAGGGCTATTATGTAGGCAACAAAGTAAAGATTATTGATATGTTTACCAAAAAGCAAAAGTTCTTACCACCTGAGGAATGGGTTATGTTTAAGGACGAAACAGGCGAAATTGTTCCTGCTATTGTCAGCGAAGACCTTTGGGAAAAAGCCAATGCTGTTCTTAGAAGGCGTAGCCGTGATGTTAAGAATAGACAAAATCTTTGCAACCACCCAAATCTTTTAACCGGTAAAATGTACTGCACCCATTGTGGTAAACTTTACTACCGCAAGGATAGTAAAGACCGCAAAGGAAATGTGTTATCACGTTGGATATGTAGTGGTAAAATTAACAATGGCACTGATTCTTGCCCTTCGTTCACCATTTATGAAGAAGAAATCAAAGAAGTTCTTAATGAAGTTTTCAAAGACACTGCCGATGATGCAAGGCTGATTATTGAAGAATATACAAATATGTATGCTGAAGTATTAGCAAAAGACACTTCATCGGGTGAACTGCAAAAGCTTAAAGATCGACTTGATTTTCTTGCTAAGAAAAAATCAAAACTGCTTGAGTACAATATTGCAGGGCAAATAAACGACCGAGATTTTGTTGAGATGAACAAACAAATTTCGGACGAGTCTGCTGAGGTTTACTCTACTATTCAGGAGATAGAATATGAAATAAATTCACGAGCTGAATACAAGCAAAAAATTGAAGAAATACGTAACATTTTGCAAAAAGCCGAAAATGAAGCAAGTGAAAACTTTATCGATTCAGCTTTCATAAATAGGTATATTGACAAAATTTATGTAACTCCAATCGAAGAAGGTACTGTTGAAATTTCGGTAAAGATTTTCTCGGGAGAGACGGTTGAGAAACATTTGTCAAGCTTGCGAAAACGCCATAAATCTATTAAAAATGCCGAAAAAACCGATGAAAATGAGCCCTCTGATAACGGTATTGTCAATGTTTGCACTACGGGACACACTTTTAAGAAGATGATCGAATCTTACGAAAACAGTATGAAGTAATTAACTGATACACGATTTTAAGATAAAGGTGCCTTGTCTAAACCCTGTGTTTGATAGGGCACTTTTTTCAAAATTAGATTTTGCACGGAGGTGTAAAAATGTTTGATAAAATTTGTTTAGCGCTCGTAGTTATCGGCTCATTAAACTGGGGTCTTGTAGGACTATTCCAGTTTGACCTTGTTGCTTGGTTATTCGGAGGCAGTGCCGCACTAATTAGCAGAATAGTATATATAGTAATTGCTCTTGCAGGTGTTTGGTGTATTTCTTTACTCTTCCGCAGCTTTACGGACCAAGACGTTAAACCGGCTACCGCAGATAGATATTAAACGACAAATAATCCCCGAAAATTCAACGGAATTATCGGGGATTATTGTTTTATCTTACAAGTTGCATTTTAACGTCAAGTTCGTTTTCAAGAACATAAATATCAATTTCGCCGCACAAATCAGTTCGATAAACTTTTATATCGTTTTTGTTTAACAAGCTGACAACCTCGGACGACGGATGCCCATATAAATTTTTGCGTCCAACCGAAATAACGGCATATTCCGGAGTAGCGGCGTTGAGCAAATCGAGAGAAGTAGATGTATTACTACCGTGATGACCAATCTTTATTACGTCGCAATCAAGGTTAAGACTCTCGTTAAGGAGCTTATTTTCAAGAGGGATTTCTCCATCAGCCATAAGTAAAAACTTTTTATTGCGGCACTTCGCCATATATATCGCAGAACGATTATTTTCCCCGTCGCCGTTAGGGTCATAATAAAGACAGGTTAATCTAAAATCTCCGCAGTTAACCGCAAGGCCTTGGGCAGAAACGGCAAAGCGTACTCCCGCCTTTTCGGCAGCATCGTTAACGGTACAGGCGGCACCGTACAATTCATCTACCGAATCGGGAAAACGCGGCATAACCACGTTAAGCACTGGAAAGTTTTCCAAGACATCCACTGCTCCGCCGATATGGTCATCGTGCCAATGGGTAAGTATTAAAGCATCGATACCGTTAACGCCGTTCTTCTTAAGAGCCTTTACAATATCAAGAGCAGCACCGTCGCCGGTATCAATAAGAACAAAGCGTCCATTACTGCGTATAAGTATTGCATCACCTTCATCGGCATTAAGAAAGGTGATACAATCGCTTTCATTATCATAAACGTTTTCCTGACCCAAGAACTGATCAATTGTCAGAATGTACGGACTATCAACAAAAATTGAAAAGATAAGCGGAATTATAATAATTACCAGCGCAACGTTAAGAATTGCCTGCAGCTTTTTGTTCAATGATTTATTCTTCACTTGCCTGTCTTTCCATCCATTCAGCAGCAGTAATAAGTACCTGACGCGGCTTGGCGCCTTCATAAGGTCCGATAATACCTCTTGCTTCCATTTGGTCAATAATTCGCGATGCTCTGCCATAGCCAAGTTTTAGTTTTCTTTGAAGTAGCGAGGTAGAAGCCTGACCAATTTCAACAACAACCTTAATAGCTTCTAAAAGCATTGGATCTTCATCGCTGTTGCCGTCACTATCATCAGCGGCTGCACCCTTACCCTTCTTTTGCGCTGCGGCAAGTCTTTCAATTTCTCCTTGTATTTCATCACTATATTCGGAAGGACGGTTGCCCTTAACAAAATCCACAACTCGTTCAACCTCTTCATCACTTACAAAGCAGCCCTGCAAGCGTCCGGGTTTTGAGGCGCCAACGGGATTGAACAGCATATCACCTCTGCCAAGCAGCTTTTCAGCACCGCCTATATCAAGAATAGTACGGCTGTCAATTTGCGAGGCTACGGCAAACGCAATACGAGTGGGAACGTTAGCTTTAATAACACCGGTAACTACGTCAACAGAGGGGCGCTGAGTAGCAATAAGCAAATGCATACCTGCAGCACGAGCCTTAGCGGCAATACGATTAATGGAATCTTCAACCTCTCCCGGTGCCGTCATCATAAGGTCGGCAAGCTCGTCGATTATAATCACAATCTGAGGAAGCTTTTGCAAATCGCTGTCAAGCTCGCAAAGGCGATTAAAGCCTACAAGGTCACGTACGTTATTGTCGGCAAAAAGACGATAACGCTTTTCCATTTCCATAACAGCCCAACCCAAAGCGCCCGAAGCCTTTTTGGGGTCGGTAACTACCGGAACAAGCAAATGAGGAATACCGTTATAAATACCGAGCTCAACAACCTTGGGGTCAATCATAAGCATTTTAACTTCATCGGGAGCAGCCTTATAAAGAATACTCATAATAATGGAGTTAATGCATACCGATTTACCGGAACCCGTTTGACCCGCAATAAGACCGTGAGGCATTTTCGCAATATCGGTAACGATTGGATTACCTGCAATGTCCTTACCCATAGCAACGGTGAGCTTACTTTTAGAATTTGCAAAGGCATTGGATTCGATAATTTCCCTAACACTTACGGTATTGGTAACCTTATTTGGAACTTCAATTCCAACAGCCGCTTTATTGGGAATGGGTGCTTCAATACGAACGCCTGCGGCGGCAAGATTTAAAGCAATATCGTCGGCAAGGTTAGTTATTTTACTGATTTTAACGCCTGCACAGGGCTGAAGCTCGTAACGTGTAACTGTAGGTCCTCGGCTAATATCCATAATACGGGTTTCAACGCCAAAGCTCCTAAGTACGTCTACAAGCTTAGTTGCGGTAGATTCAAGCTCGTTTTTAACCGAGGAATCGTTTTCAATTTTGCCTTGATTAAGCAAGGAAATAGGAGGAAATTCATAGCATTCCTCTTCAGTCACTTCCATATTACCCTTTATTTCATCAGAAACGCTTTTGATTTCTGCTGCCGTTTCTTCAGGAGTGAGCTTTATTTTTTCGGGTGTGGGCTCATCCTCCTCTTCTACCGCAGGAACGTAGTCGTCTTTAATTAAACCGTAGCGTGAAGCCTTTTCAGCAAAATTTTCCTCTGTAGTTTCTTCGGTTTTTTTGATTTCCTCCGAGTTACCGTCAGCGTAAGCCTCGACAAGTCGCTTTCCCTTTTCTCCTACCGAGGATTTATCTTTTGTATCAACGGCATCGTCAACAGGAAAATCAACCATACGCTTTTTGCGCTGTTCTTCCCTTACCTCTTCAAAGGTTTCCTTAGCTTTGCGGCCCATAGCGCTAACAGGTTGTTTTGCACCGCTATACAAGCGAGCTACGCTGGTACCCGTCATAATCATCAACGCAACAAACAGCAAAATAACCATAACGATTACCGCGCCGGTCTTTTCGAACAACTGACAAAGTCCATTGCCAAAAATTGCACCGAAAACACCACCGTTTTTCCAAGAAAAAGCCTTATAAACGTTAGCTATGTGTTCGGAATAAGAAACAACTTCAACGGTTGAAAAAACGTCGGCGGCAGCACTAACGAAATATAAAAGCACACCTGCCTCAATAGCTTTAAGCTTTATTGCGGCTTTTAGCTTATCCATCGAATAAATAATAGATAATGCGGCTATGTAAACGGGCACCACAAAGGCTGTAATTCCGAAAAGTCCGAATACAGCATTATGAAGTGTAAGCCAAAGCTTGCCACCGGGATACACCGCTAACGCAAACATAAACACGGCAACTGCCAACCATATAACAGCAGTCAACTGATTTACCGTGCCCCGCTTTTTTTCTGAGCTTCTTGTCTCATTTTGTTTTTTACCAGTCTTTTTCTTTGTATTTGCCATATTTAACTCCTTTAGGAATTGAATTTCATTAAATTTATTCTATCATCGAATACAGCTTATCCAAAGCATCGGACAAGCTTCCGAGTGAATCAATAAGCCCTGCTTCAACAGCCTTTTTTCCGTCAAGCACGGTTCCGACGTCAGTAACCAATTCACCCGTGTTCATAAGAAAACTGTTAAACGATTTTTTGGTAATTTTTGAATTTTTAACCACGAAATCGCTGATACGCTCCTGCATACGCTGAAAATGATTAAGCATTTGAGGAACACCGATTACAAAACCGTTCATTCTTACAGGGTGCACCGTCATTGTTGCTGACGGCGCAATAAACGAATAATCGCAAGAAACCGCCAAGGGCACTCCTATAGAATGTCCGCCGCCAAGCACCAGCGAAACGGTAGGAGTTTTCATACCCGAAATCAGCTCGGCAATAGCCAAGCCGGCCTCAACGTCGCCGCCAACGGTATTGAGTATTACAAGCAGACCTTCTATTTCGGGGTCCTCCTCAATAGCAACCAGTTGAGGAATAACGTGTTCATACTTAGTGGTTTTGGTTTGTTCGGAAAGAGTAACGTGACCTTCTATTTCACCGATAACTGTCAAACAATATACTTGATGCTTATTCTTTGAAAGAGTTACCGAACCCATTTCCTTGAGATTATTATATAAATTTTTGTTATTTTCAATACTGTCGGTCATATAATCCCTCCGACAGTATTATTACAAAAAAATATATAATTATTATACTATTAACCTTAACTTTTTTCAAGTCTTGTATTTAAAAGAAAGCATAAACGATTTTTTTATTGTCTTTTTTTAACACTTATGATATAATCTTTTTGTTATAAAATATAATTAAACCACTTTGGAGGTTGCAATATGGCAAAAAAAGTATTAATTACGAGTGACAGTACTACCGATTTAAGTCCTGAGCTCATCGAACGCTATAACGTTAAAATTTTACCTCTCGGTATAACTCTCGGCGGTAATCTTTACAGAGATGGAATTGATATTTCCCCCGACCTTATTTATAAGCATTATGCAGAGCACGGCGAGCTTCCTAAAACGTCGGCCGTTAACGTAGAAGAGTGTATCGATTTCTTCAAGCCTTTCGTTGATGAAGGATATTCAATTGTTCATTTTTCTATTAGCTCCGAAATGTCTTCCACCTTCAACAACTGCCGCCTTGCCGCAATGGAATTTGAGGACGTATACGTTGTTGATACGAGAAACCTTTCCACAGGCGGCGGCTTACTTGTTGTTTCTGCCGGCGAAATGGCAAATGAAGGCTTGGAGGCCAAAGATATTGCTGAAAAATGCGAGGAGCTTGCAACAAGAGTTGACGCTTCATTTATTATTGACAATTTAGAGTTTTTACACAAAGGCGGTCGTTGCAGCTCACTTGAAGCGTTTGGTGCCAACCTTTTAAAGCTTAAGCCCTGCATTGCAGTTCGCAACGGCAAAATGGGAGCAATCAAGAAATATCGCGGCAAATTTTCATCCGTTCTTAAAGAATATATTAACGATATGATAGGCGATGCTTCCGATATTGAGTTGGATAAAATTTTTGTAACACATGCAGGCTGTAATGAAGAAATTTGTAAGGACTGTGTTGAACAGGTTAAATCCTTAGCTCCTTTTAAAGAAGTATTCTTTACCAGAGCAGGCTCCACAGTTTCGGCACATTGCGGCAAGGATACTCTTGGTGTCCTTTTCATTCGCAAATCTAAAGTAGAATAATATAACACTTTTTTTAAACTTGAATATAATAAAGCAGGAGCGTTTTTAGGATATCCTGTTTTGTCGGCGGTAATGATTCGTTATCCACAGAATTACCGACTATTGCTCCTTTAATATATAAAAACACCCGAAACATTCGGGTGTTTTTTATATTTATTCGGGCTTATGATAGGTAGGAACAAAACGCTTAACCCAATCTCTGATATCCTCGCCTTCATCATAAATATGTTCTTTGTGCTCGTCAAGACTGTTAAGAAAAGCATCCTCATCAAAGGTTATCGGTTTTCCGATATAAATAAGCTCGTTATAGGTTTTCTTAAGACCCTCTTCATCCATCAGAAGCTCTTCAAATTTCTTTTCTCCCGGTCTAAGTCCAGTAAACACAATATCCATATCTACGTAAGGAGTATAACCCGAAAGACTTATAAGATTTTCAGCAAGATCCAAAATTTTGACCGGATCGCCCATATCAAGAACAAATATTTCCCCACCGTTTGCATTTGCACCTGCTTTAAGTACAAGTGAAACAGCTTCAGGTATTGTCATAAAATATCTGATTATATTAGGATCGGTAACGGTAACGGGACCACCCTCGGCAATTTGCTTTTTAAAAAGAGGGATAACACTGCCGTTACTTCCAAGTACGTTACCGAAGCGCACTGCAACGAAGTCAGTTTCGCTCTTTTTATCATAGGCTTGTACAACCATTTCGCACATTCGTTTGGAAGCACCCATTATGTTCGTAGGGTTAACAGCCTTGTCGGTAGAGATAAGTACGAAGCGTTCAGCACCAAATTTATCTGCAGCACGAACAGTTTTTAATGTGCCGAAAACATTATTTTTAATAGCTTCATTAGGGCTGTCCTCCATAAGAGGAACGTGCTTATGAGCTGCCGCGTGATAAACGATGTGAGGATGGAAATCACGGAAAATTTGCTCAATCCTTCTGGTATCTCTGACAGAGCCTATTCTTACGTGAAGCTCAAGCTCGGGAAAGGTTCTCAAAATCTCGTTTTGTATGTCATACGCATTATTCTCATATATATCGAATATTATGAGCTTTTCGGGTTTATTAGCAGCAATTTGTCTGCAAAGCTCACTGCCTATTGATCCGCCGCCACCCGTAACAAGAACCGTTTTTCCTGCAAAAAACTCCTTCATGCCGTCGTTTTCAAGCTTAATTGGATCTCTTCCCAAAAGGTCTTCTATCTCAACGTTACGAACACTTTTGGCCGATAAATCTTTTTCAGATTCGATTTGGTAAACCGAAGGGAGAGTCTTCAGCTTACAGCCTGTTTTTTGGCATATTTTAAGAATTTTCGATTTTTCTTCAGACGGACAAGATGGGATGCAAAAGATAATCATATCAATATTTAATTCTTTTGCAAGGCGAATAATATCTTGACGCGTGCCCATAACCTTTACGTTATTAATACGCAGACCCTTTTTGCTCGGATCGTCGTCAATCAGACAAATGGGGTTGGCACCACTATAATAGGCGCTTTCGTGGATATTATTTAAAAATAACGATGCACCGTCTCCGGCGCCTATAATCATAAGATTACCGTTTACTTCACTTTTGGTATTTTTTCTGATTCGGTGAAGAATTCGTAAAATCGCCCTAAGTGCAAACCTTTCAACAGATATAAGCACCATAACCAAAAACATAGCTATGATAAACACAGAGCGCGGAAAAACGGTCTCAATGCCATTATTACCCATATACAAGGCATACACGAAGCAAACGAGAAAGCTTAATGCTGAAGCGGAAAACGAAGAAATACCGATTAAACCTATTTCACGAAGACCCGCATAATGCCAAATGGTACTATACAGCTTCATAAACCAAAACACCAGCACAAAGAGTATTGCAATAAAAGGCAAAACCAACTTTATTTGAAAAGCACTGTTTGGATAATTACGAAAATAAGCAAAAAGAGAATCAACTCTAAGATACAGCGCGGTTAAAAACGAAAACGCAACAATAACTGCATCCATTACCGCAAGAGCGGCAAAACGCGCAACTTTACCAAATTTGGTCAATAGAATCGCTCCTTTACACAATTTTACTTATTTATCATAACATATGTAAAAAATTTTTTCAATAAGAAAAATAAAGGCAGAATGAATCTGCCTTTACATAAATTTATTCACAATTAAATATACGATAAATGCGCCTGAGACGTTGAGCAATAAATCATCAATATCGCAAACACCTGTCATAAAAACAAGCTGTAAAATTTCCACAAGGCAAACGATAAGAGAAACAACGATTAAAAAATTTATAGGCTTTCGCAGTTTTTTAAAAAAATACGGAAGAAAAAAGCCGAATGGCGAAAAAGCCAACAAATTCCCCAAAATATTTATTGCAAAGGGATAAAGCTCCACCGTTCCTCTGCCAAAGCCCTTTAAAAAAAGGAAAACCGTTGCAAAGGGAACCAAATTCACCTTTTGCTTGCAATATATAAACAGCTCAGAAAAATAGTTACCGTGAAGAAGAGTAAAGCTCCTTCCGTAGTAATCTGCAAAAAACAAGAAGTAGCAAAGAATCGCACAGTAAAATACAAAAGTGACCCTTAACAATATGTGAAGTTTAGTTTTGTTCAAGCATATCTCTCCCGACTAATCCAGCTCTATAGCACCTGTATACAATTTATAGTAAGTTCCCTTTTGACTCAGTAAATCCTCATGGTCTCCTCTTTCAATTATCCTCCCCTGCTCCAATACCATTATTGCATTAGAATTTCGCACGGTAGATAATCTGTGAGCAATTACAAAGGTTGTACGATTTTTCATAATACGGTCCATTCCATGCTCTATATGTCGTTCGGTACGAGTATCTACAGAGCTGGTCGCCTCGTCAAGAACAAGTATAGGAGCCTTCGAAAGAGCAGCTCGCGCAATATTAAGAAGCTGTCGCTGTCCTTGAGAAAGATTAGCGCCGTCACCCTCAATAATTGTATCGTAGCCATATTCAAGCCTCATAATAAAGGAGTGCGCACTGGCAATTTTCGCCGCCTCCTCAATTTCTTCATCAGTTGCATCGGGGCGGCCGTAACGAATGTTATCACGAATAGTTCCGGTAAATAAATGAGTATCCTGAAGCACCATCGCTATATTGCTTCTTAAATAATCCTTATCATAATCTCTTATATCAACACCGTCAATGGTTATACTGCCCTCATCAAGATCATAAAAACGATTAAGAAGATTTGTAACAGTCGTTTTGCCTGCGCCTGTCGAACCTACAAAAGCTATTTTTTGACCCGGTCGAGCATATAGCGAAATATCGTGAAGCACTCTTTTATCCGGAGAATATCCAAAGCAAACGTTATTAAAGACAACCTCACCCTTAATAGGTGTAGTAAGATTTTTACCGCTACCCTCGTACTCACCTTCCATATCCATTATTCCGAAAACACGTTCAGCGCCTGCAAGAGCGGCAAAAACTGTAGACATTTGCATAGATATTGTATTAATAGGCATAGCAAAATGCCTTGAATAGCCTGCAAAAACCGTAAGAGCACCGGGGGTAAAGCCTGTAAGCACCATTAGAATTCCGCCTATACCTACCGTGATACCAAAAGAAATTTGGCTTGTATTTCCCATAATCGGACCCATTATACCGCCAAAAAACTGCGCCTTAAACTGTTTGTTTCGCAGTTCTTCGTTAAGAAGTGAGAATTCATCCACACATTCCTTTTCGTGGTTAAACACCTTAACTACCTTTTGACCGTTAACGGTTTCTTCAATGTATCCGTTAACTGCGCCGAGAGAAGCCTGCTGACCACTGTAGTACTTTGAACTGCTTTTACCGATAAAAGCGCCAAGCTTAGCAAAAATAGGCACGAACGCAACGGTAATAAGAGTTAAAATCCAGTTGGTAGAAATCATAAAGGTAAAGGTGCCGATAAGCGTTATTAAACCCGAAAACACCGAAACAAGAGAGTTATTAAGCATAACGTCTATGTTATCAACGTCGTTTGTAAAGCGGCTCATAACCTCACCGGTCGGATGCGAATCAAAATAAGAAACAGGTAAGGCTTGCATTTTTTTAAACAAATCGGTTCTGATTTTTTCAACAGAATTTTGAGAAACCGTCAGCATAAGCCGTGTTTGAACGTAGGTGGAAATGCAACCTATAAAGTATATGACGAGAAGTATGCCCAAGGCTATAACTATATAATGAGCAACCCCTGCATTTTCGCCGGCAATTTTTCCTATAACGTTGTCGGCAAGCTTTTCCATAGTGCTCATAGAAAATTGTGCATCAGGCATTATTTCAAGCGTTATACGATTAATGACGGGAGCGAGCATATATGAGCCTATTAAACTTGTAACGGTTGATATCACCATAGCAACCGCAACGAAAACAAGCAGCAATTTATATTTACCCACGTAGGACAGTAAACGGCCGATGGTTTTTGCAACGTTTTTAGGTTTGCCCTTTGCTCCGCGATGTCCGTGAGGACCGCCGCCGCGTAAAGAAGTGCCGTGAGAAACGGCGGTATATTGCTTCCTTAGTTTTTCTAAGCTTCTTGCCATTTGCTCACACCCCCTTGCCTTCGGTTTGAGACTGATAAATCTCTCTGTATTCTGTATTATTTTCCATTAAGAAGTCATGGTTACCGACACCGGTAATTTCGCCCTCATTCATTACTACAATCATATCGGCGTTCATAACCGACGAAATACGCTGAGCAATAATAATTTTAGTGGTACCCGAAAGTGTTTCTGCAAAAGCCTTTCTAATCATTGCTTCGGTTGCTGTATCTACAGCGCTCGTTGAATCGTCAAGAATGAGAATTTTTGGCTTTTTAAGTAACGCGCGAGCAATGCAAAGACGTTGCTTTTGTCCGCCCGAAACGTTTGAGCCGCCTTCACCGAGATTTGTATCATAGCCTTCATTAAAGCTATTTATAAACTTATCCGCTTGCGCTCTTTCAGCCGCAGATATAATATCCTTTTCACTTGCCTCCATATCACCCCAACGAAGGTTGTCTTCAATACTGCCGGAAAACAATACGTTCTTTTGCAACACCATTCCGACGTCTTCACGCAGATTATAAAGGCTGTAATCCTTAACGTTGACACCGTCAATAAGAACCTCACCGCTATCGCAGTCATACAATCGCGGAATCATTGAAACGAGAGTGGTTTTACCGCAACCGGTTGAACCGATAATACCAACGGTTGAACCGCCGCTGATTTTAAGATTAATACCGTTCAAAACACAGTCGGCACTATGCTTATAATATCGGAATGATACGTTTTTAAATTCAATATCGCCCTTATCAATACGCTTATCCTTATAACGAGCATTATCGTCGTTAAGGTCAACCTTTTCATCCAGAACCTCTTTAATACGCTTAGCTGAAGCAAGCGCACGGGAGGAAGTGACAAGAAGCATGGTTATCATCATTAAAGACATTAATATTTGAGTAACATAGGTCACAAAAGCAGATAAGTCACCTACAGGCATACTGCCGCTAAGTGCCATTTTACTTCCGAACCAAACTACAGCTACAACCGTAAGGTTCATTATAATTGTATTCATAGGTTGCATAAAAATTAAAGCCTTCATAGCAGACATTCCTGCTTTTTTAAGAGAGGCGTTGGCGCTTGAAAATTTTTCAATTTCATAATCCTCTCTTACAAAGGATTTAACAACGCGCTGATTTGAAATATTTTCCTGAACGGTATTATTAAGCTCATCTATTTTTCCCTGCATTATTTGAAAACGGGGAAAGCCTATTGAAATAAGAATAAATATACCAACAAGCATTACGGGGATTGAAACAGCGAAAACAGTTGCAAGAGAAGGATTTAAAGAAACAGCCATAATAAGCGCGCCAATAAGCATACCGGGGCTTCTAAGCGCCATACGAAGCAGCATATTAACAAAGTTTTGAAGCTGTGTTACGTCGTTGGTTGTTCTCGTGACGAGAGAGCCGGTTGAAAATTTGTCGATATTTGCAAAGGAAAAGCTTTGAATTTTTTTGTAAATATCGCGGCGAATATCACTTGCAAAATAAACTGCTGATTTGGCACCGAAATAAGAACCGCCAACACCGCCGAGCATCATAATAACAGCAGTACCAACCATTGCCAAGCCAAGTGCAATGCTTTTTTCAACGGTAAGATTGCCCGACTCGGCAAGATTTATAATACGGGATAGCAAAAACGGCATCAAAACCTCACCTATTACCTCCACTATCATACAAAGCGGACCTGTAATAAAGTAAGCGATATACGGCTTTACGTACTTAAACCAATACTTCATATAACATTTTCCTTTTTTCAAAAAATTACCATAATATTTTAGCAAAACAATTTTTAAAATTCAATAGAGTTAACACATTATTTACATCTATAACAAAAATATTTACTTTGAATATAATATAAGGAAAGGAGAATTTTTATGAGCGAAATACTTCCCCTTGCCGAGCAAATGCTGAATAGCTACGTTGATTATAGTGATATACTTACAAACGATGCTTTTTTACCCTCTTTTTTAAGTAAAAATATAGGTAGATGGATGAAGGTTGAGCATTACTTAAACGGAAAAGAGGTCACACACATAGGCAAGCTTTTCAAAGTTGGACTTGATTTTCTTGTACTACAACTAAACAGCGACCGCCCTGCAACAACAATTTGCAACCTAAAAGACGTAAAATTCATTACAATAATTTACGACACAGATAAAAACTCCCTCATTTGAGGGAGTTTAAATTATTTATTAAGCAGCTCTCTTGCAGAAGCAAGCACATTATCGGTAACGTTGGTGCCACCCATAATTCGAGCAATTTCGTACACTCTGTCTTCACCCTCAACGGCACAAACATTGGTGTAGGTTCTTCCCTGCTTTTCTTCTTTAGTAATAAGCAGATGATGCCCTGCAGCAACGGCAATTTGAGCAAGATGAGTTACGCATATAACCTGATGGCTACCGGCAACCTCCTTTAGCTGAACACCGACCATATCGGCAGTTCTTCCGCTAATGCCGGAATCAATCTCATCAAAAATGAGAGTGTCGACCTCATCCTTATCGGCAAGAACACTTTTAATTGCAAGCATAACGCGTGAAAGCTCACCGCCCGATGCTATTTTAGATAACGCTTTTTTTGTTTCTCCCGCATTGGCAGAAAACAAAAACTGTATTTCATCACAACCGTTACGTGTGTATCTTCCCGTATTATGCTCAACAGAAAGACAAGCTCTCGGCATATTCAAACGACACAATACCTCTTTAACGTCCTTTTCGAAGCTTAAAGCGGCTTTTTTACGGGTTTTGCTCAGCTTGTCAGCAGAAGCAATAAGCGCCTCTTTGGCTAAAATCAATTGGTTTTCAAGGCGTTCGATTTCTTCATCGTTAAACAATATACCGTCAAGTTCTTTTTCGGCATTTGCCAAAAACAAAAGCATAGCAGCTTCATCTTTACCGTATTTAAGGGAAAGGCTTTTAAGAAGAGAAAGTCTTTCCTGTATTTTATCAATGTCATATTCCTCAGAAGAAAGCTCCTCAATGCGTCCTTCAATAGCATGAGCGCTGATTTCAAGATTATTAACGGCATCGAGCATTTTTTCATATTCACCGTTTAAACCGTCGTCGGCTATAAGGGAAATACTGTGAACGGCATTTTTAACCAAAGTCGTAGCCCCAACCGAATCACCGTTATCCCTCAAATAGGAAAGAACGGAATTCAAATCCTTAATACGTTTATCAACGTTTTTAGCAACGCTTAGCTTAGCTTTAAGCTCGTCAATTTCTCCCTCAGACAGGTCGGCATCCTTAAGCTCTTTAATTTGATACTTAAGAAGATCGATTTTTCTTAATTTTTCATCCTCGTCAATTTCTCTTTCCTTGAGAGCGGAACGAATTGCATTAAACTCCTTAAAGCAATTCCGATAAGCGTTCAGTTCTGCTTCGTTTTGAGCCAAACGGTCAATATATAGATAGTGATTATCAGGCTCGAGCAACGCTTGATTATCATGCTGACCGTGAATATTAATAATCAGCGGTGCGATAGTTTTAAGAAAAGAAGCGGTAACAGGTATACCGTTGATTTTTATGTAGCCTGCACCCGAAAGACTAAGCTTTCTTTCAATAATAAAATTTCCGTCGTCATCTGCTTTTATTCCGTTTTCCTTAAAATATTCGCCAACCTGCTCGGGCAAACTACTAAGCACAGCAGAAGCAAAAGCCGAGTCACAGCCGCCGCGGATAAGCTCCTTAGAGGTACGATGACCGAGGACTGCAAAAATAGCGTCTATAATAATAGATTTACCTGCACCTGTTTCACCTGTAAGCACGTTTAGACCGGTTGAAAATTCAATACCGGCCTTTTCTATTACAGCTATATTTTCAATATGCAAAAATTTAAGCATAGAAAATCAATCCTTACACATAGCTAAAAGTCTTTCGGTGAGTTGAACGGCGATTTCGGGTGTTTTGGTAATTACCAAAATAGTATCATCTCCTGCAAGGCTTCCCATAATCATACCCGAAAAAAAGTAATCAACAGCAACACAAGCGCCGCTCGCCATACCTGCATAGCATTTTATAACGATATTGTTAAAAGCACAGTCAACCGAAATAACCGAACGCTTAAAAATAGCCTTATAATGAGAATCGGATTCTCTTTCTCCTAAGGTTTCGTCCTTAATTTGCGATACGTAGCGGTAATTTCCGAAGGAATCAAGCGCTTTAATAATGCGTAGTTGCTTAATATCGCGGGAAACGGTGGACTGAGTAACGTTAAAGCCCAAGGAATTTAATGCTTCCTGAAGCTCATCTTGAGTCAAAAAAGCTCTTTCTCTAATGAGCTCAAGAATTTTTTCCTGACGTTTATTTTTCATAAATTGGTACTTCCTTTATTTAAATTTTTCCGAAAGTGTTTTATAAAAAGAACGTTTTGCAAGCTTTATCAACGAAATATCGTTACTGCTTTTAGTAATATATATTTCGGTAAATGGCTTAACTGTATAAGACCTTCTACCGTCAATAAGCAGGTAAACGTCGCTCTTCTTCATAGAAAAAGCTTTAAATTTAACGGTTGTATCACCACTTAAAATTATTGGCTTGGCGCTTAAAGAATGTGAACAAATCGGAGTAATAATTATATTATTAATTGCAGGGTCAATAATAGGGCCGCCGGCCGACATTGAATAAGCGGTAGAGCCTGTGGGACTTGAAACAATAAGACCGTCTGCTCGGTAGTTAATGGGCTCGTCGTCGATATAAGCGGATATATCGATAAGACGTGACATAAAGCCGCTTGAAATAACGGCATCGTTAACCGCTGTAAACTGCGAAACAGTTTCGCCGTTTTCTACTATTTTTACAGATAGCGACATTCTTTTTTCAATTTCATAATCGCCGCTTTTGAGCCTGCTTATTAAGCTAAGCTGATTAGCTTCAAGATTGGCTAAAAATCCAAGCCTACCCGCATTAATTCCCAAAATAGGTTTATTATGCATAGCGGCAAGCTTAGCGTAACGAATAATAGTGCCGTCACCGCCGACCGTTATTAATACGTTACTGATTTTGAACAATTCATCCTCGTCAATGGATTCATAGCCTAAAAAAGAAATATAACTGGGCAAATACGCCGTCAAACCGTTTTCCTTTAAAATGGGCTTAAGCCGTTCCATAACGTCGGGAACACCGCGTTTATCAAGGTTAGGAAGTAACCCTACAACCATAAAAGCACCTTCAATCAATTTAATTCGTCATACGATTCTTCAACCACCTCTTGGGCGGTGATGCCTGCCGTATTAACAGGAGAATCGCTCTTTTCTATATAACAAAGATATTCAATATTTCCTTCAGGACCCTTAACGGGTGAAAAGGTTAATCCAAGAAGCGAAAATTTATTTTCACTAAGCAGGCCGATTATTTTTTCAATAACGGCAATATGAACGTTTTTATCCCTTACTACTCCTTTTTTGCCTACGTTTTCCTTACCTGCTTCAAACTGCGGCTTTATAAGGCAAACGGCTTTGGCACCATCCTTCATAAGGGTACGCATTACGGGAAGTATGAGCGAAAGAGAAATAAAAGAAACGTCGACGCTGGCAAAATCTAAGGGTATATCAACCTGCTCGTTTGTAACGTAACGAAAATTAGTTCGCTCAAGGTTAACAACCCTCTCGTCACATCTTAATTTCCAAGCAAGCTGACCGTAGCCAACGTCTATGGCATAAACCTTTGCGGCGCCGTTTTGAAGCATACAATCGGTAAAACCGCCGGTAGAAGCCCCTATATCGGCACAAACGCAGTTTTCAAGGGTAATCGGAAACACCTTCATTGCCTTTTCGAGTTTTAAGCCTCCGCGACTGACGTAAGGAAGCTTTTCGCCTCTCACTTCAATAACGTCGGTTTCCTTAACGGTATCCCCTGCCTTATCGCACTTTTGGTTATTAACGTAAACTATACCTGCCATTATAAGCGCCTTGGCTCTTTCACGGCTTTCTGCGTGCCCTCCGTTAACAAGGGCAACGTCAAGTCTTATTTTCTCACTCACGAAATTACTCCTATCATAGCCTTTTTATCAAGCTTATTTAAAGATAGCTGTGCAGATACAGATGCACCTTCAACAAACTCATTATTAACGGCGTTAAGGGTAAGCTCACCCTTATATTCCCTATGGGACAAACAGGCAATCAGTTTTTCACCTATTCCGCCTGCGCGTATACCTTCCTCAAAAATACAAACTTTTTTAAAAGTCAGCAAATAATCTAAAAGCTTATTGCTGAAGGGATAAACCTTATTAAGCTTTACAAAGGTAGCGGAGCAAGTCTCAGCCGCCTCATACGCAAAATACGAAAGTCTGCCAAATGTAACAACTGCAGTACCGCTTCCTTCAAAAAAGGTATCAAACTCCTTACCCGTGTAAGGGAAAACTCCGATTTTGCCTTCGGCTCCGCGCGGATATCTTATTGCAACGGGCACGGTACTGTCAGCAGTATCGGTTACGGTTTTGCTTAGCTCAACAAAGGAAGCGGGAGAGTATATCGTCATACCGGGAACGCCGGATAAGAAGGATAAATCAAAAAGTCCGTGGTGCGTTTTTCCGTCCTCGCCAACAAGTCCCGCTCTATCTACAAGAATGTGCACGGGTAGACCCTCAATAGCCACATCATGGATAATTTGATCATAAGAACGCTGTAAAAAGGAGGAATAAACAGCAAAATAAGGCTTCATACCGCCTTTTGCAAGTCCCGCCGAAAAGGTCATAGCGTGTTCCTCGGCAATACCCACGTCAAAAAATCTATCTGAAAACTCGGTGGCAAACCTGTTAAGTCCCGTACCGCTTGTCATAGCGGCAGTAATTGCACATATTTTTGAATCCTTGGCCGCCATTTCGCAAAGAGCCTGACCGGCAATAAAAGAATAGTCTAATCTTTCACAGGGAATTATGCCGCTTTCTTTGTTAAAGGGTGAAACACCGTGATAAATATCGGGATCTTTTTCGGCGTAGCCATATCCCTTACCCTTTACGGTAACAACGTGAACGATAGCGGGTCTGTCCTGATTTTTGGCAATGGTTAAAATGTTTTCTACCGCTTTTAAATCGTGACCGTCAACAGGGCCAAAATAATTGAGTCCCAGTCCTTCAAAAACGTTACTGTGATAAATAGCGTTTTTAAGCACCTTTTTAGATCTAAACAAAAGCTTATATATTCCCTTTCCGATTAAGGGGATTTTATTAAGAAAACGGGTTAATTTGCCCTTAAAAGTGTGATAACCTGATTTTGAACGAATTTTATTAAGATGGCGAGCAAGAGAGCCGACGTTTTGGGAAATAGACATTTCATTGTCGTTAAGCACAAGCAAAAACTTTGCTTTATCGGCACCAATATTGTTTATTGCTTCAAAAACCATACCGCCTGTCATAGCACCGTCACCGATTATTGCGACGGCAGTTCCTTGCTGTCCCAAAATTGCTTTAGCTTTATAAATTCCGTAAGCGAAAGAAACCGAATTACTGCTGTGACCGCTGACAAATGGGTCGTAATCCGATTCCTTAGGATTCATAAAACCGGATAATCCGCCCTCCTTACGTAAAGTAGAAAAGCATTCAAAGCGGCCCGTCAACAGCTTATGAGCATAGCTTTGATGACCAACGTCGAAAAGTAAGGCGTCGGTTGGTGCATTAAACACTCTGTGCAGTGCAACAGTAAGCTCGACGGCTCCAAGGTTGGAGGCTAAGTGGCCGCCGTTTAACGAAACAGTATTTATTATGCAAGCTCTTATTTCTTCACAAAGAGCCGTAAGCTCTTCGTTGGACATATTCTTGAGCTGCTCAGGAGATTTAATTTCGTTTAATATCCTGTATTCCAAAAAAATCATTCCTTAATGCTCACGCCTTGCAAGATAAAGGGTGAGCTCTTTTAAAAATGTTGTATCACCGTCAAATTCATTAAGGCTATTGATAGCCGATTCGGTCAGTGAATCTACAATTTGACGGCAACGTTCAATGCCGTAATGGCTTACAAAGGTAGATTTACCGTTTTTCTCATCGCTACCCACAGGCTTACCTAAAATATTTGAATCTGCGGTAATATCGAGAATATCATCAACAATTTGAAAAGCGAGACCCGTTGCCTCACCATAACGGTCAGCGGCATAAATAAGCTTTTCGTCCCCACCTGCAAGTATGGTACCGACCTTCGCTGCCGCTCTTAAAAGGCCACCAGTCTTAAGCAGGTTAAGCTCCTCAATAACTTTAATATCAACCTTTTTCCCTTCGCTTTGCAAATCAATAACCTGACCGCCCACCATACCGTTCATACCGGCAAAGTGGCTGAGTTCACCAATAGCGCGAACAACACGCTCAGGTGAAATATTTTTGGTTTTCGAAGCAACCTCAAAGGCAAGCGTTAACAGTCCGTCACCTGCAAGAAGAGCTATATCCTCGCCGAAAACCTTATGATTCGAAGGCTTGCCGCGGCGCATATCATCATTATCCATACACGGTAAATCATCATGAATAAGCGAATATGTATGAATAAGCTCTATAGCCAAAGCAAAGGGCAAGGCGCCGTCATTTTTACCTCCGCTTATTTTATAGAATTCCAAAAGCAAAGCAGGACGAATACGTTTACCGCCGAGAAGCAGACTGTAACGCATAGCTTCGGTCAAAATTTTATAATTGCTTTCATTATTCGGAAGGTATAAATCTACCGCCCGTTCAATTTTTTCGTTATAGCTTTTTAAAACGTTGTTAATCACTGTTCTTCTGCCTTTTCAAGTTCACTGATTTGTGTGATTTTAAGCTTAGCTTCATTGAGTAAATCGGTACACTGCTTTGATAAAGTCATAGCATCCTCATAAAGCTTAATCGATTCTTCAAGTG
>JAFVIF010000045.1 GCA_017474125.1 Clostridia bacterium | reverse complement strand
TTATAATGACTATGTTGATGTCGAAACATGGCAAAGCCTTATTTCGACTGCGAATTCTTTGAATTCGCAAACAATTACCAAGGGTAATTGAACATATTCATTGCAATGATATCGAAGTTGCAAAATAACGTTTTAAGACGTTTTTTACAACATAGAGCCGATTTTATCGGCTTGGTCGAGAAATTGAGTGAATTTCTCGACATTCGATAGTCATTATAATTAAACCATATCATTTATGAGGTGATTTTATGGCAAAATTAAGACTTATGAGCAACAATATCTGGTGTGCAGAAAGCAACTGTGCCACTTGGGCTGAAAAGGGCGAGGACTGCTCTGCCGAGCACAGATCAAAAGGCTTTTTACAGGTTTATAAGGATACTTTACCCGACGTTATCGGTCTTCAGGAATGTACCGCACGTTTGGCAGATTTCCTTATGCAACGCTTTAAGGATGACGGCACCATTCCCTATGCACTGCTTTGGGGCAGAGATACGCCGATTATCTACCGTACCGATAAATTAGAGCTTATCGATTCAGATTACCTTATTTATCCTCTCGAAGTTCCCGGTTTTGAGGGCGAGTTTAACAACGCGAAAACAAAGTCTTACTGTATTGCGGTATTTAAAGCAAAAGAAGACGGCAAAGTTTTCGTTTTTGCCTCTACTCATCTCTGGTGGAAAACTTCTGACAGATCAAAATGCTGGCGCGGCGATTACGACTATCAGGAGCATTCTGACGAAGCAAGAGAATATCAGATTAATTTGCTTATAGACAGAGTTGAAGAGCTTAGAGAAAAATATAACTGCCCTGCTTTTATCGTTGGCGACTTTAACGCCACTTACGATTCTTTGGCCGTTCAGTCAGCATTTAAACGCGGATACGTTCACGGCCACGACGTTGCAACCGATTATAGAGATGAAAAGAACGGTCACCATTTCTGCTATGCAGAGGGATATGACCATTATGAAGATCCCAAGCCCTTTAAGGAAAGTATTGACCAATTTATTATAAAGGGTGAAGGAGTTACCGTTAAGCGTTTTGACCGTTTTTACGAGGATTATTATATGTGTCTTTCCGACCATTTCCCAATGTGGTGTGACGTTGAACTTTAAAAGGTGATTTTATGAAAATAGTATTTTTTGGTTCAAGTCACGGTTATCCCGAACCGCACAGAAAATGCTCATCAACCTTAATCGAAGTTGGAAATAAAAAATACTTTATCGATATGGGTTGTAACTGCGCGGAGGGTCTTGCCAACAGACGTATTCCCATTGAAAAAATTGACGGCATTTTTATAACCCATATGCACGGCGACCATACCAACGGACTTATCCCTTTTCTTGATATTTGCAGTTGGAAATTCACAGCGGCAAATCCGAAAATATTCGTGCCCTGTGATACCGATAAGATTTCTTCGGTTATATCAGAATGGATAAAGCTTACCGGTACTACTATGCGTGAATTTAAGTTTAACGAAGTTACCGACGGCTTTGTTTATGACGACGGCATATTAAAGGTAACCGCCTTTAAAACATTGCACACAAAAAACTCTTATTCCTATCTTTTAGAAGCAGAAGGAAAGCGCGTGCTCTTTAGCGGTGATTTAAGTACAAACGGCCCGAAGGAAGATTTTCCCGTCAGCGTTTTAGATAAACCCCTTGACCTTGCAATTTGTGAAGCCGCTCACTTTAAAGCAACCGATTATCTTCCCTTTTTTGAAAATAACGACAACTTAAAGCAGCTTTGCTTTAATCATTATTCCGATAGATTTTTAGAATCGGTTATGGAAGCAACCAGACTTCTTAATAACATCCCTGTTTTTAAAGCAACAGATGATTTGGAGATAACGTTATAAAATAACAAAAAAACACGACTCTTTCGAGTCGTGTTTTTTATTTAGGTTTACTGGCCGGCATTAAAATTGCTGTCGGTACCTGCGCCAACACCTTCTACCATTCTGTTAATAGAATCGGAGTAGATAGTGAAGGTAGCACCGTTTCCATCTGTAAACGTAACGTAAGCCTTAACCTCAAGCTTTCTATCATCATTTTCAAGCTTAAAGCCTGTAACGTATGTAGAGAATTTCATCATACCGGTTTCGCTATTGTATTCCCAACACTCGTTGAAAGCGTCGGATTTAGCGGTCTTCTTAACGTTCGTACCGTTAACCGCAGCAAGATCCATAACGTTCACAGTATCACCCTTAGCAGCCTTACCGTTTCTGTAAATAAAGCCACGCTCTGCTACAGTAAAGGTTTTGCCGTCAAGCTCAATGGTAGAGCCGTCGGTGGTCTTGTAGGTGAAGTAGAAACGCATAGCCTGCTGACCTGCTTTTTCTGCAGCGGCATCAGTAAGAATGGAAGCGCCTGCTTCTTCAACAACAGCATTACCAAGGTCGGTAACTTCGATATCGGCAAAGTAGAGGTCGTTTCCTGCTTCATTTGCATCCTGAGTATAGGTCATGAAGAGATTATCCCAAGAGTCTCTCTGCACGTTATAATCAATACCGGTTTCGGTTTCATCCTGCACGGTACCGGCACGATCAGCGGTAAAGTACGCATTAGCGGTTACCCATTCGTTGGTAGCTTCGCCGGCATTTATAGTTATTGAACCAATTGTTCCGTTCTTTGACCAGAAGTTATCGGACTGACAAGAATTGAAGGTAAAACCAAACATACTGTGAGCTTTGGTTGCCTGATACTTAAAGGTTACCTTGTAGGTATGACCCTGCTGAAGAACGGTACCGGTAACATAGTTTTCAACGTCGTTAACACGAATTTGCTTTTTAGCATCGCCAATGTGTAAAGCGTACTTGCCGTCATAAAGGGAATTTTCAAAGGTCCATTCCTGCTCAGTGCCGCCATTTGCCTTACCGTCACCGACTACACTGGTACCTCCCTGTCCATCTACAGGGTTATTCTGAACGTAGGTAGCATTATACAAAGTAGTGGCTTCGGAAGGATATACGCTAACTATATTATTAGCGTCCATTTCATCGGATACACTATACCACTTGGGGTCGTAGTTGTTGGTGGGAACGTTAATGGGTTCACCGGGTTTACCTTGACCGAGCTCAGGCTCGTAAGCCTTCTTTTCTGCGTTATAGCGCATAAAGGTTACTACAACGTTACCCTCTTCAACCTCATAATCTTCAACAACAACGTCATCGATGAAAGCTTCGTAAGAATAAGTTTTACCGGACGTAGGAGAGAAACGTAGAGAAAGAAGAATGTCGGTTCTGCCTAAAGCTTTATATGCAGGGTACTCACAGTCAAACTGTACGTATACAACAGCGGTATTCCAGCCGTCATTTTCCGATTTTATTACGATAGCGCTATCATTAAACGATTTTTCACCCCACCAAATATTACCTGCCGGCCAAATCATAGGAGTAACATTAAGGTCGGAATCATCAACGCTCGAGAACTTATACTTGAAGGTAATCTTTTTAGATACGTTTTCGATTTGCTCAAGATAATATTTATCTGCTTCAAAAGCAGGAGCTTCGGTATGGTTTACGCTAAGCTTTACGTAATCGCCATCAATTAACTCGTAGTAATCTTTATAATACGTATCCCAACCGTTTGGTTTAGACTTAACGGGTCTGATTACATAATTCTCGAACTTATGAACGGGAATATTGGTCTGTTCCAGATTTGATGCACCACGATTAGTGGTTGCGGGATAGCCATACTTATTAACAAACTTAGCATAATCGCCCTGAACTTCCGCGTCATTAAACATTTCGGAAGTGATAGGAATATCATAAGCATCGGTTTCTTCGTTATAAAGATACTTTGATTTTGCTAATGCTTCAGACCAGTCGTTCGGCTTAGTAGTAACAAAAGTTACACCGTAAGGATACAATCTCGCAGACTTATAACCGCTTACAAATTCGCTTTCAACGAACTTAACGGAAGGCTGATATGGCGTAATTGCATAGCCATCCGTAGGCATATTTTCCATAGATATTACAGGGTTCTTATAAGCGTAAACCGTAATATCTTCTTCAGCAGTCTTAGGAGCGGGAATATATTCGTCTGCGCTTAAAGACCAAACGTGGTCGTAGTTATAGTTAGCTGCAAGAGCGGGATAATTAATAGTAGCTCCCTTTTCATAACCTACCTTAGAAGTACTATTGCCGTTTATGAAGGTAACTTCCTTAGTCTTTTCGACTTCGATATAATCGAACTCCAATACCATGAAGTCGTAGGCATCGTTTGTGCCGTCTTCATTAGTATCAACGGGAACCTTTTTAATACCCGAAGCTCCTATGTACAAAGCCGGAACGTTATTAGCTGAAATCTTATTAGGAATAGTAATGCTGAGAGTTTCCTCTGTCCATTCCTTAGACTGCACAGATGCTGTAATTGAAGTACCCGAAGTTCCACCAAGTGTGGTATCGCCTGTAGAAGAGGCGTTCTCGAACCTGAGCGGTAATCCGTAGCAATAAGCGGTGAAAGTATAACCTGCACTACCGCTATTCTTAAGTAAGAGACGATATTTTACTTTTATGTTATAGGTTGCGCCGGGCTTAGGAACAAACATAGTTCCGTCATCATTCTTAATGAGAATTGGTCCGGGCATACCCCAAGTTCTATCACTGAAGAGCGCAAGAACTCCTGCGGGATATGTTACGTCATAATCATCACCATAAGCGCGCTTTAAGTGGTTTCTCAAGTCATCCTTGGTAGCAGTAGGACCACCAGAGGGTGTTTGAGTGTTAGTGTCGTAAGTGCCTTTATATGAATAGCCATAACGGGGGAACTCAAAGCCTTCTGCCTTGGTATGAACGTAACTGCGGGTATCTGTTACATTTTTATCCGGATCATAATCGTAGCTCTGAGTCCAAGTACCTTCGACAAACTGAGTAAGCTTTTCGCCCGACTTCAAGACATCAAAATCATCGCGAGCATAGGTGCCGTAATCTTCGAATCTTGCGTAGTAATTAGCGCAAACACCTTCAGTAAATAAAGGAGAAATATACTCGGTTACCTGATCGTTGGTGCCTTCTGCTTTTCTGGTAGAAGCCTTAACGGGAGTAGTAAACTCAGGGTCGGTATACCAGCTAACAAAGTATTTTCCTTCGGGAGCAGCGGGAGCATAGAAGTCAATTTCTTCTCCTGCTTCACCCTTTACAGAAGTAACCTCGTCGCCAACGTGGAAGTTAGCAAAGCCCTTGCCAACTTCGAAAACTTCGATAGATTCAATAAGATATCTGCAGTATTCTTTATCGGCATCGAAAACTTCATCGTAAGTATAGTTGGTATATAACGGCTTATTATGATTTGCATAAGTGCTCATCATACCGCCGGCAAAAGATAAGCTAAGATAGTTATTAACTTCTACAAATTCACCGGTAGCAACGCCCGCACGATAATATTCACCTGCTTCAAATTCAGGAGCAGTAGGATGAGAAGTAGTGGTCATCTTTGTATACGTGCCGCCATTGTCATAATAGAAGTTGGTCCACTTAGTGTCCCAATTACTGGGCTTTTCGGTTAAAGCAGTAACTTCTAACTTACCACCTTGATACGCAGCAGTACCGTAATTTTTGTATACCGGCATATTTGCAGTGTGAGTTTTGGTTTCTGCATCATAGGTGTAATAAGATTTATCTAACGTAACAGTTTTAGACTCCTGTCTATAAACCTTTTGGCTAGTGGCTGCCGCGTGAGAGCAACCTGCATACGTATATCTTTCATCACTCTTGTGAGCACAAGCATTATTTCCAATAACAAGATTTTTGAACAAATTATAAGCATTGGATTTACCGTATGTTCCGTCTTTAAAACCAAAGCTAAGGATTCCGCTACCGCCGTCGTAGGTTAAACCGCCGCTAACTTCAAAGGGATAGTTTGCGCTTCTTATTTGACCGGGGGCCAATTCAATCGGTTTATTCGCTACACCGGCAGAGTTACCCACACAAAGATAAGACTGGTCGTAAAGCTCAGCCGTAGGGTTAAAATAGTTTATCTTTACTCTATACGGTACTCCGGGGGTAAGCTCAAAAGGCTGACCGTCTTCGGTAAGAGGGGTGATGTCTGCAAAACCATCAGCCGAAACGATTTCCAAAACATCATATACTTCACCGGTTTCGGCATCTGTTATAGACTTATAATTCGCAGTAGCTTTACCGGCTGCTTTATCAGACCAGAAAGGCTTGAAATCCTTGCCTTTATAATTTTCTACTGCATTAAGGGTGTAATCATAACCTTCTGAAAAGGTGAACTTATAATAACCACCCAAAGTAGATTCTTCGTATGCTGCTTCTTCAGCCTCGGTTGCAAAAACGTTCACAGGAACGACAACCATGGTGAGTAGCATACATACAGTCAGCATAATGCTCAAAAGTTTTTTCATATGCAATTCTCCTTTTATCTTAATTATTTATAAATAATATTAAGAACTAAATTTAAAAGCCCACCCACCCCAAATGGAGAGGGTGAGCTATAAAAGCACCGGCAGAGAGTTGTATGACCGGCAAATGGAGAGTCTGCCAATCAAAAGTTGTGTAAAAATATCTATATTAAGTTGTGTGCCGCTGCCTTCAAACAAAATTAATACGGTTTAACCCTTGACCTTTGGCTTTCTAAAGGCTATAAGTATACTTTCGATAACCTTCACGTCCGGTTCAATTCCGTTTAGTATGTTTTCAAGTGCTCGTTCTTGTTCTTCTCTTAAGTATCGGTTGTGAACATACCAACCGTCCGCCACGCGAATACCACCGCGATTTCCCGAAACCGTTTCAATAGGAGCGAAAATTGTAAGCTCAGCTATGTCGGTAACAATAGTGTTTTTACTGACTCCGAAATGCTCTGCTAATTCTCGGTAGGTCGCCTTGCGATTATCACTTAAGTATTCAAGTACCATTTGTCTGCGTTCTATGGCGCCCGCCACCTATTATTCCTCCCTTGATATAGCGCTTTAATCATAACATTCAAAGTACCTGCCTAATTGGTACTTTGGAATTTTTTTCCTAAGTTTATAAAAATAAAAAAACTGCACTTAAAAAAGTGCAGCTTCACGACAATACTATATAAAAAAGCAAGTCAAACGACTTGCTTTTTTATCTTATAACCTCTTCTTTTGAAAGCTCGTAATAGCTTTTAACAGCATTAATAAACTTCATTACCTGCTTGCCGTCGCTCAGCTCGCAGCGGTAAATATCACTTCCCTGCTGTATTTCAAAATATTTTCCCGGACTAAAGGGCAAGGTAGGAATACCGTTAATTGAAGCAAAAAGCTCGGTTTCTTTTCCGTTTATATTACCCCTTAAGGTAAAGCCTTGACTGTTTAAAGTAACCTCGCCTTGTCCTGCAACGGTAAATTTGTGCTTTTTATTATCAACCATTTTTATAACGGCATTGCTTTTAAGCTCACTGAGCTCGCCGTTTTTAATTTGTTCCTTAACACTTGCAAAAATCATTTTGCTCCAGTCGGAAACGTAACGGATTTCTTTTCCTATGCCTTTCTTATTATGTAAGAAGGAATATTGGTCGCTATAGGCCTCATATCCGCATTTTTCACAGCAAAGCGTATTGCCGCCCTTTACACTTATGCCAAACTCAGTCTTACAGTGAGGGCAAATGTAAAGCACGTTTTCAAGACCTACGATATCGTTATGCTTTTTATACTTAATTAAAAGCTCCTCCTGCTCCCTGTACGCATCAAAAAGGAGAGCTTCATCGGTTTTTTCCTTTATATACGAAAGGTCGGCAGTTTTAATCTCCTCGGCAGAAAAAAGCTTATAAATATCCATAAAGGTTTTACCTGCGCGCATACCCTTGCTCCATTTGGGCATAGCAAAATAGGTGCCCTTCGTTCTTGCAACGTATACGTCAACACCGAGCCATCTTAAAAATTTATAGGTTGCGTCGGGAATGGGGGTAGAAACGCCATCCTCACACATAAGGCCTGCAGGGTAAATTACCAGCGCCTTTCCGTGGTCGATAACAGCCTTAATATCCTTCATATCCTTAACGGTGGTTTGAAACTGCTGTTTTGGAATAACGCCCAATTCATCAAAGAAGCGTTTAATAGGCAAACTGCTGTAAAAGGAATTACTTATAACAAAGGACATGGGCTCCTTTCGTGCGCCTATAAGATTAACGAAATCATACGCCGCCTGATGATTTGCAATTACAACGAAGGGACCCTTTTTATTTTTAATTTCATTTCTGAGCATTTTGCGTTTGAATATTATAGTTGCTACCGCAAAGCATACCGCTTGAGCCAAACGGTAGCAGAAAATATTCGGTTTTTTATATCTCATAATTTTCTCCGTCAAACTTAATTTACCTACAGTATACCATATATTGACTTAAACTTAAAGAAAAATTTCCCGAAGGAATATTCCTTCGGGAAATTTAATGCTTATTATCTTTGAACTCTGCCTGAGCCGTCGCCGCCTGCAAGCTTTTCAACCTCGCTTACGCTTACTCTGTTATAGTCACCCTCAACGGAATGCTTAAGAGCGGAAGCCGCAACTGCAAACTCAATAATTTCCTGACTGCTCTTACCCGAAAGGGTTGCGTAAATAAGACCGCCGCCGAAAGAGTCACCGCCGCCAACACGGTCAACAATGTGAAGGTGGTAGCTCTTGGAGAAGTAATAATCATTACCGTCGTAAAGCATACCTGCCCAATCGTTATCACTTGCGGAAATAGAGGAACGAAGGGTAATTGCAACCTTTTCAAAGCCGAATTTATCGGCAAGCTGCTTAGCAACCGACTTATAGCCCTCGTGGTTTAATTTACCGCCGTAAATATCGGTGCCCTCTGCTTCAATACCGAATACGTCCTTTGCATCCTCTTCATTGGAAATGCAAACATCAACGTATTTGCAAAGCTCGGTCATAGCTTCCCTTGCCTGTTCTCTTGTCCAAAGCTTACCTCTGTAGTTTAAGTCGCAGGAAATTTTAACGCCCTTTGCCTTAGCGGCCTTGCAGGCCTCCTTACAAATTTCAACCACGTTAGCGCCCAAAGCGGGAGTAATACCTGTAAAGTGGAACCAATCGGCGCCCTCGAAAATGCTGTCCCAATCAAAATCGGAGGGAACGGCTTCCTGAATAGCGGAATGAGCACGGTCGTAGATACAAACCGAGCCACGCTGAGAAGCGCCCTTTTCAAGGAAGTAAATACCAACTCTGTCACCGCCGCGGGTTATTTTGCTTGTATCAACGCCAAAATAACGAAGAGAATCAACAGCGGCCTGACCAATAGCGTGCTTAGGTAATTTGGTAACGTATACGCTGTCCATTCCGTAGTTGGCAAGGGAAACTGCAACGTTTGCCTCACCGCCGCCGAAGGTTGCCTGCATTTGGTCGTTTTGGAAGAAACGGTAATAGCCGTTTGGTGCAAGGCGAAGCATAATCTCGCCAAAGGTTACTATTCTTGCCATATTATTTACCCTCCATTTTTTCAAGTGCTTCCTTAACAAAGAAGCTACCGCCTATTGCTTCGATTTTATCAAAAGCTAAAAATTCATCAATATTGCTTCTGTCCACACCGCCGGTAGGAATAAACTTAACCTGCGGGAACGGAGCGGAAAGTGCCTTAAGTGCGGCAAGACCGCCGTAAACGTTTGCAGGGAAGAACTTAACGGTAGTAATACCAAGCTCTAAGGCCTGCATAATTTCGGTAGGAGTTACGCAACCGGGATAGTAAGGAATATTCTTTTCCTTACAAATTTTTGCTACGTCAACGCTAAGTCCGGGGGATACGATAAACTGTGCGCCTGCGCTGAGAGCATCCTCGCACTGCTTAGCGTTAATTACGGTACCTGCACCAATGCTCATATCGGGATAGTTTTTCACAGCATACTCGATAGCTTCCTTAGCGCAAGCGGTACGGAAGGTAATTTCCGCACAGTTAATTCCGTTATTCTTAAGAGCGGTAAGTATTTTATCGGTTTCTTTAAGCTCCTTAATAACTACAACGGGTACAAATTTTTCCATTTTATTCACCTCTATAATTTATACTCCCGAATATGCGGAGAAGCCGCCGTCAACGGGAATTACTACACCTGTAATAAAGCCTGCAGCCTTTTCATTAACAAGGAAAAGAAGACTGCCCTCAAGCTCCTCGGTTTCGCCAAAGCGACCCATAGGAGTTGCGGCTAAAATTTTGCCTGTTCTTGCGGTGGGGGTGCCGTCCTCGTTCCATAAAAGCTTAGCGTTTTGCTTAGTGGAGAAGAAGCCGGGAGCAATAGCGTTTACTCTTATACCCTCGCGGGAAAAGTGAACTGCAAGCCACTGAGTAAAGTTGGAAATTGCAGCCTTAGCGCCTGAATAGGCGGGAATTTTAGTAAGAGGAGTGTAGGCATTCATTGAAGAGATATTAATGATACTGCAATCCTTTCTGCCAAGCATTTGAGAAGCAAAGCACTGAGTAGGAATAAGAGTACCGAGGAAGTTAAGATTAAATACAAAGCCTACGCCGTCGGAATCTAAATCAAAAAAGCTTTTAGTGTCGGCATCAATATCTCCCGGCTCGTAGTATTCCTTATCGGTGGTTGCTCTGGGGTTGTTTCCGCCTGCACCGTTAATAAGAATATCGCAGGGGCCAAGGTCACTAAGCACCTTATTTGCAACCTCGCCGCAAATCGCCTTATCAAGTACATTGCAGGCATAAGCCTTAGCAATGCCACCCTCAGCGTTAATTTCATCGGCAAAGGCCTTTGCAGCTTCCTCGTTAAGGTCTAAAAGTGCAACCTTTGCGCCTGCACGCGCCATTACCTTTGCAAAATAACTGCAAAGCACACCGCCTGCACCTGTTACAACGGCAACCTTGCCGCTTAAATCGGTATTAATTACGTTAGCCTTCATTATTATTCTCCTTTTTCGCAGGCCTCAAAAAGACCGTTAATATACGCCGCGCCTAAGGCTCTGTCAAAAAGACCGTAGCCAGGCTTACCTGTTTCTCCCCAAATCATTCTGCCGTGGTCGGGACGCACGTAGCCGCTGTAATTATTATCGGTAAGAGCCTTAACGATATCGTAAATATCAAGAGAGCCGCAGGAAGAAAGATGCGCTCTTTCCTCAAAGGAGCCATCCTCCATAATTTTTACGTTTCTTATATGCATAAATGCGATTCTGTCCATTTCGGCATATTTTCTAACCATTTTGGGAATATCGTTGCTTTCCGCACAGCCGAGACTGCCTGTGCAAAGGCAAAGAGAGTTCGCAGGGCTGTCCACAATTTTCAAGAAGCGGTCAAGGTTTTCCTCATTGGTTATAATTCTCGGAAGGCCGAAAATGGGATAGGGCGGGTCGTCGGGATGGATAGCCATTCTTACTCCATTTTCCTCGGCAACGGGAATAACCTTTTTAAGGAATTTTTCAAGGTTTGCCCAAAGTCCCTCAGCACCGATTTCACCGTAAGCATTAATAAGCTCTCTAACCTCATCCTGAGTATAGCTGGAGTCCCAACCGGGAAGATGAATATCATCCTTAAGAGGGTCAAGGCCCTTCATCTGCTCCCAATACATTACAAGGCTGGTGGAGCCATCCGCAGCTTCCTTGTCAAGCTGAGTACGAGTCCAGTCAAATACAGGCATAAAGTTATAGGTAACACATTTTACACCGTATTTTGCACAGCGGCGAATATTCTCACAGTAAACCTCTAAAAGCTTATCTACGTCTCCCCTGCCAAGCTTAATATCCTCATGAACGGGGATAGACTCTACAACGTCGAAAACAAGTCCGTTTTCCTCACACTGCGCCTTAATTTTAGCAAGGCTTTCCTCAGGCCAAATCTCACCGGGCTTAACGTCGTAAACCGCCGAAACAATGGAACGCATACCCGGTATTTGAGAAATGTACTGCAAGGATATCGGGTCGCCATCACCGTAATGACGGAAAGACATTTTCATATTCATAATTCATCCTCCTGAATTTAATTTATAAAATCAAAGCGTAGGCACTTTCAATTTATTTAGTAGATTCCCTGTATTCCTTAGGGGTTTTTCCCATAAGCTTTTTAAACACTTTAGAAAAATACTGCACGTCCATTATTCCGCAATGAAGCGCAACCGTTTGTATTTGCAAATGGGTGGTACGAAGTAAAAATGCCGCGTGCTTTATTCTTTTTTCCCTAATATATTCGGTTACGGTTTTACCCGTTTCCTTGCTGAAAATATTCGAAAGATAGCCCGCGCTTAAATTTTGCCTTGCGGCAAGACTGCTCAGCGTCAGATTAGAAGATAAATCCGATTCAATGATAACAATGGTTTTTTGAACTATGGGCGAATATTCCTTCATTGAATGCTTACGAACAAGTCGGCAATAGCTTTTGAACATCTCACTTATAAGGGAGCCGCAATCGGCAGTAGAGCCGAGCTGTTCAATGCTTTGTGCAAAGCTTGAGGAAACCCTGTCAAGGTAAATCGGGTGCACGCCTCCGCTTTCCGCTGCCTTTCGCAACAACGTATTAGTTATTATACAATAGTTTTTTGCATTACGCAAGGAGTCAGGAGTACGTTTTTCAAATTTTTCTTCACTAAAACGGGATAAAAGTATATCCGCCTTATGAAGCTGACCCATTGACACCGCCTGAATAAGCTCATTTTCGTATTCGTAACGAAGCTCCATAGCCTTCATATTGCGAAGCGCGGTATCCCCGTCGTCTCCTATGGTGCTGTTTATGGGAGAAACGGAAAAGCGCCATTCGTTTTGTATATCAACAACAGCAAAGGAGGAGGTGCGCCACATTCTTTCGCAAAAGGTGTCCACCATTACGTTAACGCTGCTGTTTTCGCCCACTACGGGAATGCTTGAATAAAATTCACTGAATACGTGGTGGTCCTTAGGCGCAATACCGTTCTTTTCGGCAATTTCAAGTATTTGCCTTTGCGACATTTCGTAGTATAAAAAAGGGCCGATGAAGAATACCGAAGGCGCTTCGGTATCGTGAAGAAGCATATACATATAATTAAAGCCGAACAAATCAGAGGTTTTATATAATGTAAAGGGCTCTACCCTTCCCGTATAGTCACTTATTTTTACATTTGAAAAATCCAAAAAGCTTAAAACCGATTTAAAGCTTTCGCCTACGGTTTTCATAACAGTATCGTCGGGGGATAGGACAGTGGCGTTAATCATATTCTTTTTAAGTACTTCGCAAAGAAAACTGAGCTCGGCAATATAATGCACCTATTTTCCTCTCCTTATAGCCAAATCACATAATTTTCCATAATTACTTTATTGATTTTAACATAACTTTTGGTTAATTACAACAGCATTTCTGCCGATATAATAAAAATTTTACAAAAGTATATTAATTTTTTACTCACAATATTCAACAAAATACATTATACTTAATATTGGTGATATTCTTAACGGGGTTACTATGCCCCAAATTTTTAAGAAAAGAGGGTAACAACATGGCAAAAGAAATCAAATTGGATGCAAACGGCCACAGAAAGTTTGGCATCCGCGACAGCGTTGCTTATGCGGCGGGCGACCTTGGCTGTAATATGAGCTTCGCACTCAAGTCCACAATGTCAATATTCTGGACTCAGTTTATGGGTATGGACCTTTGGTATGCACTTCTCCTTATCGTGGTGCAGGTTTGGGACGCTATTAACGATCCCCTTATCGGTTCGATCATTGACGCAGACAAACATAAATATAAGCGCAATAAGTTCCTCACCTATATTTGGGCTGGCTCTATCGGTCTTATTATCGGCGGCGCTTGCTGCTTCCTCCCCTTCCCCAACGCACCCGTTTGGGCTAAGGCTATAATCTTTATTGCAGGCTACGTTGTTTGGGATGCCTTCTATACCGTAGCTAACGTTCCTTACGGCTCCCTTCTTTCCCTTATTTCCAACGACGTTAAGGACAGAGCTTCCCTTTCCGCTTGGAGAAGCGTAGGCTCCATTTTCGGCAATATGCTTCCTATGGTTATTCTTCCCTTCATTATGTATGATGAGAACGACAACCTTATTGGTGAGCGCGTATTCATTGCCGCACTTATAATGGGTCTTTTGGGCTTCCTTTGCTTCCAGTTTATGATCAGAAACACCGAAATCCGCGTTGATACCAACGTAGAGCTCAACGAAGATGCTCCCAAGTTCAACGTATTCAAGGCTTTCGGCAACTTTATAAAGAACCGTCCCGCAGTTGGCGCTACCGTTGCCGCTATGGGTATGTTTATCGGTATGCAAGGCGCTGCTACCGCAGTTACCGTTATATTCCAGTCTTACTACAACAACGTTAAGATTTCGGGTATCGTTCAGCTTTTCGCTATGATTCCGATTGTTGTATTCACTCCTCTTGCACGTAGCGCCGTTGCCAAGTTTGGTAAAAAAGAGCTTGCAACCTTCGGCTCTATCGTTTCTATGGTAGCAGGCTTAGGTCTTTTCGTTGTAATTCCTAACAATACAAATCTTGACCTTTTAATCTACATTGTATGCCAGCTTATCTTCTCCCTCGGCCTCGGTATTTACTCTACCGTTTCTTGGGCAATGATGGGCGACGCTATCGACTACAACGAGTGGAAAACCGGCAAGCGTGAGGAAGGCACCGTTTATTCTCTCCATTCCTTCTTCAGAAAGTTAGCTCAGGGCATTGGCCCCTCCCTCGTGCTTATCATAATGGTTGCTTTCGGTTACGTTGGCGCAAACGAAGGCAATCAGCTTTGGGACGTTGCAGTTAATATGCGTTATATCGTAGCAGCTACTTATATGTTCTCCGCTATTCTTCAGTTTATCGGTCTTGGCCTTATTTACAATCTTGACAAGAAAACTCTTGCCAAGATGAATGAGGAGCTTGGACGCGACGAAGAATAATACTGCCATATAGCATAAGACGCCACGTCATCTTTACGTCCGATTGCGAAAACCAATCGGACGTTTTTAAATAAAAATTTCATACTTTTTCAAAAAAGTATGTTATAATGGTTTTAACAAGCAAAAAACAAGGAGGTAAATACCATTGAGAACTATTGTTAATTTCAATGCAAAATGGGCGTTTACAAAGCTCGCAACCGAAATTCCTACCGTTATTGATAACAAGTGGGATTTTGTAAATCTTCCCCATTCCTGGAACGCTATTGACGGTCAGGACGGCGACAACGATTACTTCAGAGGTAAAGGCTATTACGCTAAGTCCTTTAATAAGTCCGACCTTCCCGAAGCCGACGAGTATTATCTTGAAATAAAGGGTGCCAACTCTTCAGCCGACGTTTATTTAAACGGCAAAAGCCTTGCTCACCACGACGGCGGTTATTCCACCTGGAGGGTTAATCTTACCGATGATTTAGCGGCGGTTAACCTTTTGGTTATTGTTGTAGACAACTCTGCAAACGAAACTGTTTATCCACAAATGGCAGACTTCACCTTCTATGGAGGTTTGTACCGAGACGTTAATATTATATGCGTTAACGAAACACACTTCGACCTCGACTACTTCGGCACCCCCGGTATTAAGGTTACCCCCGAAATTATCGGCAGTGACGCTAAGGTAGAGGTTGAGGTTTACACCACCCCGCTTAAAGAGGGTCAGTCTATCCGCTATACCGTATATGACAGAGAAGAAAACGAAATTTCTCAGATTGAAACCGACGCTTCCTTTGCAATATTCAATCTTGAAAATGTTCACCTCTGGAACGGCAGACGCGACCCCTACCTTTACTGCGTAGAGGCTGAAATTATTGAAAACGGAAGGGTGCTTGACAACGTATGCACCCGTTTCGGTTGCCGTACCTTTAAAATCGACCCCGACAACGGTTTTATTCTTAACGGTGAGGAGTATCCCCTTCGCGGTGTTTCCCGCCATCAGGACAGATGGGGCTACGGTAACGCTCTTCTTCCCGAGCATCACGAGGAGGATATTGAGCTTATTTGTGAGGTAGGCGCCACCACCATTCGCCTTGCTCACTATCAGCACGACCAATATTTCTATGACCTTTGCGATGAAAAGGGTCTTGTGATTTGGGCAGAAATCCCCTATATTTCCAAACATATGAAGGATGGCCGAGACAACACCATTTCTCAAATGAAGGAGCTTATTACTCAAAACTACAACCATCCTTCTATCGTAGTTTGGGGACTTTCCAACGAAATCGGTATCGGCGGCAGTGACGAGGATTTACTCGACAATCACAGGGTGCTTAACGACCTTTGTCACCTTATGGACAAAACTCGTCTTACCACTATTGCGGCCGTTTCTATGTGCAAAATCGACGACCCCTATTTACAAATTCCCGACGTTGTTTCCTATAACCATTATTTTGGTTGGTACGGCGGCGAAACGAGTATGAACGGTCCTTGGTTTGATAATTTCCATAAGACTCATCCCAATATTCCTATCGGCTGTAGTGAGTATGGCTGTGAAGCACTTAACTGGCACACCTCCACCCCCGTTCAGGGTGACTACACCGAGGAATATCAGGCTTACTATCACGAGGAGCTTATTAAACAATTATTCACCAGAAAATATATGTGGGCTACCCACGTATGGAATATGTTCGACTTCGGTGCCGATGCACGTAACGAGGGCGGCGAAAACGGACAGAACCATAAGGGTCTCGTTACCTTTGACAGAAAGTATAAAAAAGACGCCTTCTACGCTTATAAGGCTTGGCTTTCCGATGAGCCCTTCGTTCACCTTTGCGGCAAGCGCTACGTTGACAGAGTAGCGGACGTTACCAAGGTAACGGTTTACTCTAACCTTCCCGAGGTTGAGCTTTTTGCAAACGGCGTATCGGTAGGTAAAAAGACTGCCGAGGACCACTTCTTCTATTTTGAAGTAGAAAATAAGGGCGAAACCGAGCTTGTTGCAGTTGCAGGCGAATATAAGGATTGCGGCAAGATTAAAAAGGTAGAAGAATTCAACCAAGCCTACAGACTTGTTGAAAAGGGCGCTGTGCTCAACTGGTTTGATATTGAAGCTCCCGAAGGATACCTTTCCCTTAACGACAAAATGAGCGACGTTTTAGCCACTATACAGGGCAAAATGCTCTTTATGACACTTGCAGGCAAATTCCTCGGTGGCGGCAAGGACGGTGGCGGAATGAAGGCCGCCGGCTTTGAGGTCGGTCCCGAAATGATGAGTATGATGGGCGGCTTCACCGTACTTCGACTCTTTACCCTTATGGGCGGTATGGCAGACGTTAAGTTTACCAAAGAACAGCTTTTAGACCTTAACGCTAAGCTCAATAAAATCAAACGTCCCAAGAAAAAAGATTAAAAAATACGCAACAAAAAACGCTTAGGTTTTCACCTAAGCGTTTTCTTTTTTAATTATCAATATACTGATTACCGCATTCTTCACATAGCTGACCGCAGCCTACTACGTAGTTTACTCGGATATTTATAGGCAAAGAAACGGGAATAGATGTAACTGCACCGCATATTACACAGCACTCATATTCTTCGCATTTATTTTCTTTTTTACCTGTTATTCGATTTTTTTCGCATTTATACGTTTTTTTATTATTACTCATTTTGAATAAGTTCCCAAATACTGTTTTTTTCATTTTCCTGTTTTTCAGTGGTGTCGATTTGCTGTTCATTATTTTCTTGGTTTATATTATCCTCGCTCGTATCATCTAACGAATAGGAAGCAGGATTAGTAATGCCGTTTACTATCATTTTAATACTTTCGTTATCTATTATGTATTCCTCTTTATTAATGCCATTGTTAACGTAATCGGCAAAATAGGATGAGGTTCCCCAGCTTCTGTCAAAGGTAACAGTTGTATCAAAGGTAGGCATAAGGGTAAAGGTTATATCAGGAATATTTCCTTCTGTCCCCTTACCAAGCTGACAGGTATAATAAACCATATTACAGCCTTCCGCCTTGATTATCACAAAGCCGGTTTTGGCATCACCTACACGCTCTATTTCCACCGTATAGGTTTCCCCCGCCTTTAAGCTTACCTCCAATTCATTTTGACCCGATACAGGCAGATCAGCACCGTTTTGGTCAGTAACCTTTACCTGCACTTCAAATGTTGCAGCTTTCAAAACGTTGGAATTGGAGGTGACGTTACAGGTAAAATACGCATAGGCGCTCGTGCCCATAACAGCTAAGCAAATTACAATAATAAGCACCGAAGCAGCGGCACGTACAAGCATTGCCTTTTCACATATCTTTTCTTGCTGCGATAAATGAAAAAATTCACTAAAGCTTTTTTTCATTTTTCACCCTCCTTTTCTCATATTTTTGAAAAATTTATTATTTTGCCTGCTCCGCCTTTACGGTGATGCCAAGTTCAACCTTCGGAACGGTATCGCCTCGGTAGTTTGCTACGTTGCCGACTTCTTCGGGCATACGTACGATCAGTGCAATATACTTGGTTTCACCGGGGTTCAAGACCGCTGTTTCGCTGTCATAGTTGTGCAAGGGCATATCTGCGATTTCCACAGCCTTTTCACGGTTAGGAACACTGTTCTTCATTTCTTCTTCGCTGTCGGCGGTTGTAATGCCGAATTTTAAGTAGTCCTGTAGCATAAATTCCTGACCGAACACGTTGGTTGCAACGATGCAACCATTTACATTAACTGCCGCAGAAAGCTTAAACGGAACAGTACCTTTGTTTTCCGCTTTTAGATATACGACCTGCACATAGCCGGGTTCGTACAGAGCTTCTTCATCAAAAATTTTGGTATGACTGTCAACCTCTTGCCATTTTCCATCGGTTATGCGGTGAGATACCACCAAATCAAATTCAGCACAATGGAATATGTTGTTGATTTCAGGAGAGGTATCGGTAAACCACGCCAGCGATGCACCTGTGCCGAGAATACACCAAACGATTAAGGCACATATGCTAAGGAATAAGGCGATTTGTTTATATATTTGCTTTTTCGAATAAAAACGCATACCCTATCCCTCCTTAATTCTTATGCGTGTTTTTCTTCTTTTTTCTTTCGGTACAAAAGAATAATTAAAGCAATAACCGTAATTATGGCAAGTGAAGACCAAAATATAATATAGGCGTTATCACCTGTTTGCGGTGGCTTGGGGTCATCGGGCTTCGAGGGAAATTCCTCTACCTTAAACTCCCAATCAAAATAGCCAACGCTGTTCATAAACTCATTATCAAGCTCAACCGGCACCTTTAAGGTTACGTCAAGGTCAACCTCGCCGCCGGAATAAAGCGTACCAAGACATACCCAATCGGTAAGCTGCGCCGTTTCGTTAGCTTTTGCCTCAAACATATACGGCATTTCGTTTTGGTCGCATACGGCAACGGTTAAATCAAGCTTACTCAAAAACTCTGCCGATTCCTTATGGGCGCCTAATGAACGAATATAAATTTTTACCGCAACCTTTTGGTCGGCATTATTTTTAACTGTTATTTTCTGAGTTATGCTGTCGCCAGGCATAACGTCTTTAAAATCCGGGAACAAATCGGTTATGGAATAATCACTACCGGGTTCGAATACAAAGTTCCCTGCGTTACCGCTATAGGTAACATTTCCGCCGTATGCACACACTAAAAGTGAAAAACTGCAGAAAAGCAAAACGAAAACTATTAAAGAAATGATCCTTTTCATCCTTCTGCCTCCTTCGGCCATCCGGAAGCAGTATAAGTATTACCGTCGGTTATCGGGTTATTTTCACTCTGTACGGCTTGGGCTTTAACGGTGAGGGTTAAAGTCTTTCCGAGATAGCTGTTATCAACTTTAGAGCCGACGATCTCCACGTGGGAAAATACATTAGGAGTGGTTTCACCGGGATTTACGATGTCGGTATAATAATACCAACCGTCGTGTAACGTCCAGCTTTCCTCGTTAATGTTAAGCTTAAAGCAGTCCTCGGCGCTCAGCTCCTTTGAATCAACACCGTAAACCATTTTTACGCGCAAGTAAAAAGGATGCTCGCAAATATTCTCAACGGTCACCTTTTTCGAAACAATATCACCGGGACAAGTAAACACACCGTCCTTAGGAAATTCGGTTCCCTTGTCGGTTGTTTCGTGTATAGCAAAGCTAATGTTTCCGGAGGTTACAACGTTGGTGGCTTTTCCGACTGTCTGGTAATAGGCAAGGGTTGCCTGGCTCATAAGGGTTATGAGTGCTGCCATAAGAGCAACAACAACGATTTTCGTTTTGATCTTGCCCAACTGGGTGTCCTCCTTCTTGGGTATTTGAGTTATTAACTCGGCAATCAAAAGACACAACCTCTTACTTCTTCACTATTACTTATTACTTTAAGTTGTGCCCTTTGATTGCCGCCTAACCTCCGAAGAGGTTAGGACGGACTTTTTTATCCGTTCACACGGAAAGAATTTTGAAATTACTGAGTTACAGTTTTGCCTGCCTCAATTTTACCAATGTTATCTGTAGCAGAGGTAGTCATATTGGTAATGGTATTGTTATTGCAAGTACCATCGCAGTTGTAGTTACCAACGAGCTTACCAATAACGTACTCGGTCTTGCCGCCAGCGTAGACACCGCCGCCGATGCCGTCAACGGTGCAATCGGTCAAGGTGTTGCCGGTAACATCGCTGGTACCGCTGCTTGCGCAGATGTAACCAATCAGACCGCCGAGCTTGTAGCCACCCTTAACGGTAACGTTGGTCAGAGTGCAGTTAAGAACGTCGGTATAGCCGTAGCCAACGACACCACCGGTGTATTTACCGCCGGTAACGGAGGAGTTGGTAATGGTGATGTTATCAATTCCCGCGTTGCAGCCGCCTGCCAGAACGCCTGCGGTGGAGTTACCAACGTTGCTACCGGTAACGTGGATGTTATCCAGCTTCAGATCGCGCACAGCCGTATTGTAGACAAAATTGAACAAACCGGCTGCATTCTGGGTAGTCGCATCGGTTACGATCTTTGCATTTTTGATGGTATGGTCGTTGCCATCGAAGGTGAGTGTACCGGTGGACACAGGGTGATCAAAGATAACAGGAGCGATAGTTGCATTATTCAGATCAATGTCTGCTTCAAGGCTAACAGTCCATCTACCAGCGTAATAGTAGTCTGCACCGGAAACATTTGCATATTCAGTGACGGTGGTACCACCATCGGCGAACAGCTTAGTCCAGTTAGCGAACAGCTTGGTCAGGTTCAAGAAGCCTTCCTTGTCGTTCACAATGATCTTGGAATTATTGCCATCGGGGATGAGGGTCAGACCTAAAACCTTGACCTCATCAGCCTTACGATTTATGACAACGTAGGAACCGTCTGCCAATTCAACAGCGTCATAGCCATCGGCTACATAAGCGGAAGGATCAGCATCAAAGGTACCGCCCTTGATGACAAGCTTCGCCGCACCGTAAACAGTAGCGGAGAAATTGGTAAAGTTACCGCCGTTAATATAAATTTCGGGAGGTGTAGTACCCCAATCCAAATGAAGAGCACCGTCAAAGTTACCATCGTTAACGGTCACAACGCTCTTGTTACCGCCAGTACTCCAAACACCGTCTGCCTGAATAACCTTCGGAGCTTTGAATGTACCGCCGTTAATGGTTACGTTTGCACCGCTGTTATAAACGTAAACGCCCCAAGTGCTACCAATGTAAGTACCATCCTCAATGATGAGGTTATGACCGTTAGAAGTAGCAACAGCGGTTCCTGCCCAAGGAGTGCTTGAAGCAAATTCATCGGAAAGTGCTTTCTGATTTACATTTGCACTCTTAATGGTAGTAGTACCGTTCGTGCCGTAGGGATAGATACCTGCGCCCTGAGTGGCAGTAACATCGATATCTTCAAGAGTAAGGGTTCCGCCGTAGTTAGAAAGATATACGGGCCACTGAGAGTTAGCAGTAATCTCCATATCGGACAGAGCAAGAGATTCGCCGGCACTGATAAGACTAACAACGCCGTATCTGGAGCCCTGCTCCAAAACATACTTGCCGCCCTTTAAAGCGTCCAACGTGGTTGCATCGAAGATAAATTCGGCCGGTGCGTTGGTCCAGTTGGGAACGTCCTGCGTTGCTCCCGCATTCAAAGTGCCATTGACCTGGATTTTGCCTCCATTGGCAAGTGCCGCTGCAAGATCTTCTACGGAAGTAACAGTAAAGTCTGGATGCCAAGCACCCTTGTCATACTGATCGTCGAAGCTGTCAAACTCAGAGGTAAGCTGAGTAGCAAGGAGCTGAACGGAAAAATCAGAACCGATTGCAAGTCCCTGATATTCGTTACCTGCATCCTCCTGCATTTTAAGAGCAATGGTAACCTTATCAGACTCGTTTTCAAGCAAATCACCGCTTACGTTAGCAGGCATACCTGCAAGAACCTCTGCAAGAGTACCAATTTTCCGAAGCTCGGTCATCGTTCTGTCGGCTAAAGTAATATCGCCCTCTGCGAAGTAAACGTCGATAACCTTTGCAAGAGCGCTAACCTCGCCGTTAGCAATTATGTTAAGCTGATACTTAAGAGCTAAAGTGCCTGCGTTGGTAATTTTAATGTTCTTAGCTTCAACGTAGCCGGGCTCCCATTTATCATAATTAAAGATTGCGCCCTGAGATGCATCGGTATAGGACTGCACCTTACCATTAGTAGTAGCGTCCTTCCATTCCATTGTTACTTCCAAGGTACCCGACTTAATGATGTTACCCGAAGAGGTAACGCTGTCTGTAAACCAAGCGAAGGTGCTACCAATGAGCATGGATACACACACAAGAAGTGCGAGAGCACTCAAAAGTAGAGCGCGCTTGGTGCTTTTTGTTTTTGTCATTTTAATGACCTCCTTTTGTAAGATTTTGCCTCTTGGCAATCAAAAGGCATAAGGGCAAAACTTATGCCCTCTGATTGCCGCCTAACCCCCGCGAGGGGAGTTAGGACGGACTTTGTTATCCGTTCACACGGATCGGGTTTGCAAATTTAGATTAGTAAACATCTACACCGTCAATGACAACGTTGAGCTTGTCAGTACTCATAGAGTTCTTGTTAGCCCACAGGGTAGAGCCGGTATTTATACCCTTGTCATTTATTTCGTAACCGTTAACAGTAGCGTTGTTAACGATCAATTCGTAGGATCTACCGTAATCGTTGCCAATTTCGATAGCAGCCTTCAGATCGGTCAAACCGCCATTATCGTTGAACACACAATCGTTCATGGTCAGCTTTGTATTAACGGTGCCATACAACAAGACAGCCTTGCCATCGTTATTGAAGGTGCAACCGTTGAATACTGCTTCCTTAGCACCCCAAGTCCAAACGTTGTAAATGTCGCCGGAAACGTTGAAGGTGCAGTTGTTAAAGGTGCTGTCATCATAAAGAGTCCAAACACCGTTGATGGTACAGTTATTATAGGTTCCTTTCACTCCAACATAACCCGGGAAGTATGTGGTTGAGGTGGTGATGGTAACATTTTCAAAAGTCACCGTGGACCCTCTAAGGCTGTAATCGCCGTCACCCTCGGAAGCGCCATCATCCTGAGAAGCAACAACCGTGTCACCGTTACCAACGATTGTCAGGTTCGAACCCGCGGAAACATCCGGCATGGTGTAGTTACCGGAGCCGAGAACTACGGTAGAAGCACCATCAGCGATTGCATCAGCCAGCTGCGCATCATTGGAAACTTTTTCAACAGCAGAAGCATCACTGCCATCTGCTGCATCGCCGAGGATCTTAACCTCGTAACCGTATGCAGAGGTCTGAGCTGCATAAACTCTGGCAGCAACAGTAGCATTCTTTACGTAAATTGTAATACCGGTTGCGTCACCGTTATCGGAATGAGTTGCAAACTGGCTTCCGGTAAAGGTCACATCATCACCTAAAAGATAGATGCTAGTGAGGTTCGGGCAAGAACGGAAAGCATAGTTGTCAAATTCTACGTTACCCTCTACCGTAACGGTAGTTAGGTTTTCCATATCTCTGAAAGCACCAAGTTTCACGGTCTCGACACTTGCAGGAACAGTAATTTCGCTCATACCGGTCTGTCTGAAGGACTGAATACCGATAGTCTCCAATGTAGAAGGAAGGTTTACTGTGGTCAGATTGGGAAGCGCGTTGAGTGCATTATCCTTAATTTCGGTCAATCCTTCGGGAAGTGTAAGAGAAGTCAAGGGAGCATTTTTGCCAAATACTCGGTCATTGTCATTTACGCCATTACCTGTTCCAAGGACAGTAACATTCTCATCAACGGTAAAGGTGGTAAGAGTATAATCATCAACGGAAATCATATAGTAATTTCCATCAGCTCCCACACCATAGGTAACACCGTTAATATTCTCAATGTGCATCTCAGGAATCTCGATATTATCGTAATTCTCGTCAAAGCTGTCCTTCTCAACATTATCCTGAGTTGCCATCAAGACTACCTTGAAATCAGAACCGATAGAAAGTCCCTGATACTCGTTGCCGGCAGTTTCCTGCATTTTAAGGGCAATGGTTACGGTGTCAGCGGTATTTACTTTAAGGTCGCCGGCCATATTAGCAGGCATACCGTCCAAAATATCGCTTAAAGTACCAACTTTGGTGAGTTCAGTCATTTCTCTGCTTACCAAAGTATATTCACCCTCAGCGAAATACACGTCGATAACATCAGCGAGTTCACTAACTTCGCCATTCGCTGCAATGTTAAGGTTGTATTTGAGAGCCAAAGTGCCGACATTGCTGATTTTAATGTTCTTTGCCTCAACGTAGCCGGGTTCCCACTTGTCGTAGTTGAAAATTGCACCTTCGGATGCATCCTTATAGGTCTGCTGTGCGCCGTTAGCGGTTGCGTCCTTCCACTCCATTGTAACATCGAGTGTACCGGACTTGATGATGTTACCCGAAGAGGTAACGGAGTCGGTAAACCAAGCGAAGGTACTGCCAATAAGCATAGTTATGCAAACAAGCAGTGCTAATGCGCTTACAAGTAAAGCGCTTTTTGTAGATTTTTGCTTTGTCATTTTAAAAAAATCTCCTTAAAAAATGCTAATGTCATAATGCCTTATTTGTTCCAATAAGCGGAAAATGCGGCGTATGCATCGGCTCCTGTGTTGTCAGCCTGAAGTGCTTCCGCCTTAACCTTAATGGTAAAGTTACCGCTAACGTACTGCATATCCTGCTGTTCAAATTCACCGGGGATGGTAACGTTATTAAACAGAGTAACGGTTTGTGCAGCATCATCGGTGGTAAGCTTTTGACGATAATAATACACGTAGGTAATACTGTTGTTAGCTTCGGTTGTAGCGGCATCATCTGCATACCAAACAGAGCTGTCAACGTCTAACCAGGTGCGTAAATCGGTGGAAATACTTTGTCTTTGGCAAGCAGCCTTAATGGTCGACCACTCATCAAAGGTAACGTATACGCGAATCCACTGGTCATAATCACCAAGATTTTCTACAGTAGGATTTTTAGGAAGAACGTCGCCGGGGGCAATTTTTTCGTAGGTTACAACACCGTCAGGATCCTTTGCGCCTGTTTCGGGGTCGGTTTCCCATACGTCAACCTTAAAATCGGCAATACCGTCGTTATCGCTGTCAGCTATGTAAAATTCGTTGGTTACCTCATCGGCGGCATTGAACCAAGCCAAGGTGCCCATAGAAATAATAGCAATAAGGCAAATTGCAAGAGCAATAACAAGTACTTTTCTCTTATTCATTTTCATTGTTTTTCCTCCTTTCTTCTATACTGTATTTCAAACTCGTGAGTATCACGAGGGAGAAACCCAAATTATTCTTTTTCGCTGTTAATTTCGGCTTTTAGCCTTGAAATCTCAGCCTTTAATTTTTCATTTTCCTCGTTAGCCTTGGTTATTTCGCTTTCGGAGTGGCTGTTCCTATTTTCCTTTTTACCAAGCATATCGGGAACAAAAGCAAAAAGAATTAATATAATTCCTATGGCTATGGTAATATACATACCCGGTGGGTTTTGCACAAAATCAGCAACGTAGCCAAGCTTCGGCACGGAAAACCTTGGCACGCCTATTACGTTTTTAAAATGGACAGGCTTGCTGTCCTCAACGTCGTTTGCAATACCCTTTGTGTAAAAGTGCTGATTCTCGGCATCAACGCGAACAACCCTGTGAGTAGCCACAACCAAATTTTCGTTAAGTATAAAGGTGATATCGTCCCCTGCCTCAATAGTATTTGGGTCGACCTCTTTAACGTAAATTAAATCGCCCACCATATATTTAGGCTGCATACTTCCCGAAATAACCGTGAAGCATTTAAACCCGAGAAGCCTTGAACCCATTAAAAATACGGCGCAGAAAACAATCAGCACCACAAGTGCCGTTGACAGAATATTCCATATTTTCTTTACTGCACTATTCATACAAACAATCTCCTTTATGCCATTCGGCAATCAAAAGGCATAACCGATTTTATGCCTTTTGATTGCCGTCCATCTCCGCAGAGAAGATGGACGGACAGTATTTAATTACCAATCCCAATCATCATAATCCATGGCTTGGTTTTTAATGCTTGTGGAATCTGTGGTATATAAAGTTCCGCCGTAGGTTAAGCCTTTATGGTAGAATTTATAGCTTCCGCTTGTTGTAACAACACCGAACGCTCTGGTAGTATTAAGAGTACAGTTTTCTACGTACATATAAGCAGGATATTTAACACCGTCTACTGCATTGTTTCCGTTAACGTAGAAGGCTACTGCATCCCATCCGCTTCCCTTAACAACAGTAAGGTCGTAGCACTTAACCTTCGATTTACGAATAGACTGTACTGCCGCGTTATCCTTAGAGTTGGTTGTTTTTGCGGTAGCGTCTAAGTAAAGGTTTTCTAAGGTAACGTTGATATAATCAGCCTTAGTGCCGTTAGCGTTAAAGAGGTGACGGTTAGAGCTGGAAGACGAACCCTTTACAACCTTTACAGAATCGGTATCACCGATACCTACAATATTCATACTGGAATAAATATAGATAGTAGTTGCTTCGTTATAAGTACCGGGGAGAAGATAAACGGTAGAAAACTCGTTATTCTGTAAGGAAGAAATAATTGAATAAAGCTTACCGCTGCTGTTCTTTTTCAAAGTGCTTCCAAAATATGCTTCATCCTTGTTTTCAAGGTAATCAGCGGCATTGCCGTCGTCAAGAATAACGGTGGTTGCTCTTTCGCTTACTGCATAATAAGCAGTGCTGTTCTTAACGTAAGGAACGCAAATGTACTCGTTATCAGCATTTGCTAAGGAAGCATCAAATACTACAGGGTCTACGGTAAATATGCCGCCGGTGATTTTTCTTCCCTCGGAAGAGGGGTTTTCTGCAACCTCCTCATATATTACTTCAAAGGGGCTGAAGGAATCGGTATAGAAGCTGACTATACCTGTGAAAGCATCGTACTCACATTCACTTAAAGGAATAAGGTTACCGTTGTGAATAACCTGTTTAATATTAACGAAGGGTGCCAGCTTAAGGCTTACCTTATACTCAACACCTGCTACGGGTGTAACCTTTTGGCCGTTTAATTCAGCACAAAAGTCGGTTGCGTAGGTCCATTCGCCGTTTTCCTCAGTTAAGCTTTCATAGGTAACAACCTTAGAATAATTACCCTCATGGGCTTCCTTAGGAACAACTATTTCTACGTTTGATTCATTGTAAGGAAGAACAAGCTCCTCGTTTAAAGCCTTTTTACCCGAAGCAACAAGGGGATACGCTGCGCTGTTATCATACTTATTATCAAAACTGTCGTTTTCAACAGTATTCTGAGTTGCAATAAGCTGAATGGAGAAATCGGTACCGATAGCTTTGCCCTGATATTCGTTGCCTGCAGCCTCCTGCATTTTAAGAGCGATAGTAACAGTATGGCTTTCGCCTGCAAGAAGCTCACCTGCGGCAGAGGTGTCGATACCGTCGAGCACTACGTCAAGTGTACCAAGCTTCGAAGCCGCGGGAATAGCATCACGGCCTGCAATTTGAACGGCAGGGTCGGCATAATAAACGTCAATAACCTCAGCTAATTCGGATACCAAGCCGTTAGCAACTATCTTAATTTGATATTTGAGAGCAAGAGTGCCGTCGTTGGTAATCTTAACGTGACGAGCCTCTACGTAGCCGGGCTCCCACTTATCGTTATTGAAAATTGCTCCCTTGGAAGCGTCCTGCCAATTAGCCGCAGACGGGTCTTCGGTGCCTGCCGCCCAATCCATACTTACCTCTAAGGTACCGGACTTAATAATATTACCTGCTGAGGTAACGCTGTCAGTAAACCAAGCAAAGGTACTACCGATAAGCATAGTTACGCAAACAAGCAGAGCCAATGCGCTTACAATTAAAGCGCTTTTTGTAGATTTTTGCTTTATCATTTTATGACCTCCTTTAAAAATGTGCCCTTCGGCAATCAAGGGGCACAAGCCTACACTTATGCCCTTTGATTGCCGCCTATCTTTCGTTAGGCGGCCGAGACAAAAAACGTTCGAAGACAAAAATCATTTTACTGTCTCGCTTACAGCGGAGAAAACTCCTTGTAAGTAAATTATTCTTTAAAAAAAGGAATTAAGGATAACCAAAGTTTTCTTCTTTTTTTCTTCCAGTACCTTAGCTCGGCACCGCTTGAGCGTTTTATTTCCGAATTCAAATACTTAAGCTTGTATTTAAATTCACTAATAAAGGAAACTAATCCGAATAATAAAACAAGTAAAAAAAAGAATGCTATCAAATAAATAAAAATGTACTTAAACATAGCCGCTAATTTTCTATAGAAACCGTTAAAGCTTTACTCAGCTTTAGCTTCCTCGGTTTCGAGTTCTTCATTTTCTGTATTTTCCTTACTGTTTTCCAGCTGAGCCTTAAGAGCGCGAAGCTCTTCAAGCATTTTTGCATTTTCCTGTCTTTCGGCCTCAAGGGCTTCCCTTTCGGTCTTCATTTCAGCCATTTGCTCCTGCTTATATTTGCGGAACAAGCTGAAGAATTTTATACCCTCGTAAAGAATAATCAGCATAAACGGAATAAAGATACATACAAAATAGCCTGTTGTGGTTTTAAGGAAATTAAAGAAATAGCCTATTTTCGGAATATTACCCTGATATTCTCCAAGAACGTATGGATAGGTAACTACGGTTTCATCATTGTTCCCCGTAGTTGTACCGTAGGTAATAAAGCCGGGGTTTCCTTCAGCATCCACCGTCAGCTCGCGAATTTTATGGGTTATGGTTTCGCCAAAGCTGTCAGTATCCTGCGACATAAAGGTAATGATATCCCCTTCCTTTAAAAGGGAGGGGTCAACCTCTTTAGTAAAAATCAATGAGCCTGCGCTAAAATCGGTGGCCGACATTGAATCGGAATTAACGATATACATTTTATATCCGAATATGCTACGGTCGTTGCGATTAAAGGTGGTGCAAGAAATAACAGTAAAAATCATCATAAATATCGCCAATGCAACAACCAAATAAACAAAAGCAGTTTTGATTATGCTAAATGCTTTATTCATATTGAAACTCACTTTCCTTTGAACTTCTGAAATATTGCTTAACCGATTCGTACATTACGCGGAACACGTGCTCGGAATTCTCTTCGGTATCAGGCATAATCCCATTATGTACCTTAATGGCAAAATCGAGCATTACGTTAAAAATGTGATTTAATATCATCCATACGTTGGCTTCGTCTTTAAAAATAGTTTTGAATTTATTTACAAGCGGCACAAAACGTGTCTCGTGTGTTTCCACAGAATGCTTTAAAAAATAAGGTGAATAAAAATATCGCACGTAAACAAGGCATTCGTTTCTATCGCTTAAAAGGAAATCCCATATTGCTGAAAAATAAAGGCGCCAACGCATCTTTTCTTTAATATCGGTCATAAGAATTAATTCAAAACGCTTCACAGTCTCACAAAGCAATTCCTCATCAAGCGAATCGAACACCTTGGCAAAAAGATCCTCCTTGTCAGCAAAGCAACGGTATATGTACACTTCATTTATTGACGTTGCAAAGGCTATCTGCTTAGTAGAGGCTATCAAGTCCTTCATCGGCAATAACTTGGATAGCACCCTCTATAAGCCTGCGGCGGGTTTCATCCTGTTTCATTTTTCACACCTTCCAATTTGTAAGTGTTTACTACAAAATTCTACAAAATAATGCAAACGCAGAACGTTTGCGGCAAAATTATTTAACTTTTTGAACGCCGTCGATATCTGTCACATTTTCCCGCTCAGCAAGTGTAGAAACGCTTATGACACTTTCTTTACCGCATCGCTTACACTTAATAGGTAAATTTTTTATTTCGGTATTAGGAAGCAACCATAAAACAGTTTGCTTTTTGCATACAGGACAATAAAATCTTTCTAACGGGACTTCATTTTCTGTGACTGTAGTTACTTTTTGTAAAATTTTTTCCAATTTAATACATCATTCTCCTATTCACATTTGCAAACAAAAAAAATAGCCTGTACCATAATCGTTACACACGATTATATGGCACAGGCTCAAAGGCTCAGGCGCGGAATATGTTTTTAATATCAGCAGATACACTACTGATTAACACAATAGCTTTAATACCAACAAAGCTTTCATCGGCTTAAAGCAACGGAAAACACCGCTTATTTTATAATGATTGTTGTTTGTCGAAACGCTTGAAAGCGCTTCGACAAGCCGCTTTTTAAGCGGATATAGCAAAATTAAATTCTATGATTTAATTTTGCACAACATTCATTGCAATGGGTATGGACAAATTTTCAAAGAAAATTTGCCGCAAAATCAAAGATTTTGTGTCGAAACAAGTTTGTTTCGACTAACCATAACCATTATAATTGCAAGGTTGATTATAACACAAGATATATCAATTAACAAGTAATTTTTGAGAAAATTTTACTTTTTACATAAATTTAACGGAATTATTGCACCATTATAAACACATTTTGGTTATTTTTATGGGCATTTAAGCATTCTTTTGAATAATTCGTGAATATTTATGCAATGCCACTTCCCTTAAAAAAAGCCGAGAAACAGCGCATTCAAGTAGCTTTTTACTGTTCTTTTCTCCATACCATTTTGTTTACTACACCGGTATAGGACTGAATAATTTTAACAACCTTTGTAGAAACGTTTTCCTCCCTATAATCGGGAACGGGAATACCGAAGTCGCTGTTCTTATTCATTTCCACTGCAGTATCAACCGCCTGAAGCAGACTCTTTTCATCAATACCTGCAAGAATAAAGCAAGCTTTATCAAGAGCTTCGGGGCGCTCGGTAGAGGTACGGATACATACCGCAGGGAACGGTTTTCCTACACTCGTAAAGAAGGAGCTTTCCTCAGGCAGCGTTCCGCTGTCGGAAACAACGGCAAAAGCGTTCATCTGCAGACAGTTATAATCGTGGAAGCCCAAGGGCTCGTGCTGAATAACTCTGCTGTCGAGCTTAAATCCGCTTGCTTCAATACGCTTTTTACTTCTCGGATGGCAGGAATAAAGAATAGGCATATCATATTTTTCCGCCATTTTATTTATTGCATTGAAAAGTGACAAAAAGTTCTTTTCGGTGTCGATATTTTCTTCTCTGTGAGCAGAAAGGAGAATATACCTACCCTTTTCGAGACCAAGCCGTGAATGGATATCGCTTTTTTCAATGCTGTCCAAATTATTATGCAACACCTCTGCCATAGGCGAGCCCGTAACGTAGGTTCTCTCTTTAGGCAGTCCGCAATCTGCAAGATAACGGCGGGCATGCTCGCTGTAAGCCAAATTAACATCGGAGATAATATCAACTATTCGTCTGTTAGTTTCTTCGGGCAGACATTCATCCTTACAGCGGTTGCCTGCTTCCATATGGAAAATAGGAATATGAAGTCTTTTAGCTCCGATTACCGAAAGGCAGGAGTTAGTATCACCTAAAACAAGTACGGCATCGGGCTTGATTTCCACCATAAGCTGATAAGATTTAGCAATAATATTGCCCATAGTTTCTCCCAAGTCGTTACCAACGGCATTAAGATAAACCTCGGGATCGGCAAGGCCTAAGTCCTTAAAGAAAACACCGTTCAGGTTATAGTCGTAGTTCTGTCCCGTATGAGCAAGCACGGTATCAAAATACTCCCTGCACTTATTTATAACCGCAGCAAGGCGGATTATTTCGGGACGAGTGCCCACGATTATAAGAAGCTTTAGCTTTCCGTTATTTTTAAATCCGTTATTCATTATTTTGCACCTCGTAAATGTGTAGTTTATTATATAACGCTCTTCTTTTATCTGCAAGAGGAACGGTTTTTGCAAATGAAGTACGCTTGCCAAAACAAGATAAAACAAAATATCTTGCCATTCTGTAAAAATAGGCAAACGGAAAAAGTATTTTACATTTTTTCACAAAAGGATAGGTATTTTCTACAGAATTTTTTAAATGCTTGTGCAAATAGTAAATTTTGCTTTTTTTGGTGCCGTCTTTACCGCGGTTGGATATCATAATACCGCTTTCGCTTCTTAATTTATCCTTTCTTCCAAAATTGCCACCCGAAAGAATATCCTCTATCAGCGCTTCGGTAAGGCTTTCTTCTACAGCCTCCGCCCAGATAGGAGCAGGTATTTTAAAATATCTGATGCAAACCGCTGTTACAGCATTCATATATGCCAAAAGTCCTATTTCCTTAAGAAAAGGAATAACATCCGTTTTCCAAAAATCTTTGTTATACGTACGGTTTACAAAGCACGCCCAATCCATTAAGTGTCTAAGTCCGATTCCTTCTCCAAGCAAATGGTGTTGCATATGTAAAAGCAATATGACTGCGTGATATTTTTCCTTTGGAGCATTAAAACCGCTTCCGGTTGTCACAGCTTCGGGTTCATTTAAAACGCCTTGCATAAATAATCGAACCTTATCACCTATAGCACCGTCGGGGATTCCCGCAATTTCAAAATGCATTTCAAGGTGCTCTTTAGGCTTATTAAAAACTATATGACATATATGGTCTTCAAGGGACGCTACGTAGCCGTTAGCTTTAAGATATTCTTTTATTTCTTCTTTTTTTTCGTTTTCTATAAGAAAATCTACATCGCCAAGCAGCCTTAATTCCGGCTTATTATAATAACTTGAAGCACTAAGTCCTTTTAAAATAACGTACTCGTAATTTTTGTTTTTAAGAAGGGTTACAAGGTTTTTTTGACTTTTTTCAACAAGAGAATTAATCGTCATATCCTTAAAAGAACGGTTGAACCACTTGTTATAAATATCTTTATTTATTTTTTCCTTAAAAGGGGTAACGGAATCAAAAGCAACCAACGAAACGGTTTGAGAGATAGACTCTTTAATAAGAGAAATCCAGTCAATACCGTCTACATCACCGCTTATTTCTTCACCGGTAATATTATAGGCTATAAGCTCTAACAAAAGGGCTTGCTCCTTGGTCATTCCGTCACCTCCTTAAATCAATAATAAATACTATTCCACCGGTTCAAAAAACGTATCGGGGTGGTTTTTATCGAATTGCTCGTTAGCCCACATAAGGGTAACAAGGTCGTCGGTTTTGCTTAGGTTTATAATGTTATGGGTGTAACCCGGCAGCATATGTACAGCTTCGATTTTTTCTCCGCTCACTTCAAAATTAAGTACCTCTTCAGTACCTATTTTTCTCTGCTGAATAAGGGCTTTACCCGAAACAACAATAAAGAATTCCCACTTTGTATGGTGCCAATGCTGACCCTTGGTAATACCGGGCTTTGAAATATTTACCGAAAACTGTCCGCATTTTTCGGTTTTTAGAAGCTCGGTAAAGCTTCCTCGGTCATCCACATTCATTTTTAAAGGGAAGGCCGCTTTTTCTTTCGGCAAATAGGAAAGATAGGTGGAATACAGCTTTTTAGCAAAGCCGCCGTTTGGTATTTCGGGCATTAAAAGAGTTTCACTCTGCTCCTTAAAGGTGTTAAGCAGTTCCACAATTTCCCCTAAAGTCACCTTATGTACTACAGGGCAAACGCAATAGTCGCCGTCCTTGTGTTCTTTACCCTCAAGGCACAACATCATTTCGTCAATAAGGTCATCTATATACAATAACGTAAGAAGAACACTCGGGTCGTTCACCGTAATGGGCAAATCGTTGGCTATGTTATTACAAAAGGTTGCAACGGCACTGTTGTAATTAGGGCGGCACCATTTACCGAACAAATTCGGGAAGCGGTAAACAAGCACCCTTGCTCCCGTTTCCTTACCGTAAGCAAGGAACAAGTCCTCCCCTGCTTTTTTACTTCTGCCGTAAGGGCCGTCGTAACGGCCTTCTAAAGTAGCCTGAATAGAAGACGACAGCATTATAGGGCAGGTATTATTATACTTTTTCAAGGTTTCAAGAAGAGTAGAAGCAAAGCCAAAGTTGCCCTTCATAAAATCTTCTTCATTTTCGGGGCGGTTTACTCCCGCAAGGTTAAAGACAAAATCGGCATTTTTGCAGGCTTCTTCCAAAAGTGAGGCAGGAGAATCTATATCGTAAAGATATAATTCTTCTATATTTATTTCGGGGTGGGTTCTATCCTTGCCGTCTTTTATGTTTCTAAGCGCTTCGGTAAGGTTTTTACCCACAAAGCCCTTTGCACCGGTAATAAGAATTTTCATATTACTTCTCCATTTTAGCGAGTTCTTCACGAATGTAGGCAAGAGAAAGGAGTTTTTCCTTTACCGCTTCCACGCCGAGAAGTTCGGTATTATTAGAGTTAAATTCGCTGAGCTTGTTTCGCTCTACGTCTCCGTCTTTAAAATACTTATCGTAGTTAAGGCCGCGGTTATCGCTGGGAACGCGGTAGAAATCACCCATATCAACGGCGTTGGCGCATTCTTCGTTGGTAAGGAGAGTTTCGTACATTTTTTCGCCGTGACGAATACCGATAACCTTAATTTCAGTCTCGGGGTTAAAGAGGCTTGTCACTGCCTTTGCAAGAGTTTCAATAGTACAAGCAGGAGCCTTTTGAACAAGAATATCGCCGTTAGTACCGTTTTCGAAAGCGAAAAGCACAAGGTCAACCGCCTCATCAAGGCTCATAATAAAACGCGTCATACTGGGCTCGGTAATGGTAATGGGGTTGCCCTGCTTAATCTGGTCAATCCAAAGAGGAATAACACTACCACGAGAACACATAACGTTACCGTAACGGGTACAACAAATTTTAGTTGTTGTAGTATTTCTGGATTTAGCAACGGCAACTCTTTCTTCAAGAGCTTTGGTAACACCCATAGCGTTTACGGGGTAAGCCGCCTTATCGGTAGAAAGACATATAACACTCTTTACACCCTCGTCAATAGCGGCAGTAAGTACGTTATCGGTACCAATTACGTTGGTACGCACCGCTTCCATTGGGAAGAATTCGCAGGAAGGCACCTGCTTTAAGGCTGCAGCATGGAAAATATAATCCACACCGTGCATAGCGTTTTTAACGCTTGCCAAATCTCTTACGTCGCCGATATAGAACTTAATCTTTTCAGCAACCTCGGGCATTTTAGCCTGAAACTCGTGACGCATATCGTCCTGCTTCTTTTCGTCTCTGGAAAGAATTCTTATTTCCCCAATATCGGTTTTAAGAAAACGGTTTAACACCGCATTTCCAAAGCTTCCGGTACCACCGGTGATTAGTAAAGTTTTTCCTTCGAATAGTGACATAGCTCATTCTCCTTTTAAGCATTCTACCTTTTTTGATACTTCGAGTAAATCTTCATAGGTGTCTATCTCTGCGCAAAGACCATTCTTAAAGTCAAAGCCATATATTTCGCATTTATCAGAAACAACGTTAAAGGCATTTTCAGCATAACATTTACGTTGTTCGCTTTCGCAAAATTCCGCAATTTTATTTAGCCAAACTCGCCAATCGGAACGATTTAATTTATATAAAGGCTGAGCCGCAAGTGCGTTATCGAAAAATTCAATACCTACCTTTAAAATCCTATTTCCGTCCATAACTGCTTTAAAATCTTTTTCAGGTAAAGGCAAAGTAGAACTAACTGTCATACAACTTTTCTCTTGCTTTATTACCTCATTAAAAATAGCCGTTTCATAAACTAAGTCGCCGTGCATTAATATAATATCATCATCAAGATATTCTTTTGCACAATAAATAGAATAGATGTAATTAGTTTCAGCATAAATTGGATTTTTAACGAAGGTGATATTAAGCTTGTGATTTAAGGTATTACAATAATCAACAAGTACCTCATCGTAATATCCGGTTGTTATAACAACGTCTTTTAATCCGCTTTCTTCGATTATTCTTAACTGACGGCTTAAAATCGTTTCATTATTAGGTATGTCAGTCATACATTTTGGATGTTCTTTGGTAAGAACCCCCATTCTGCTACCCATACCCGAATTAAGTATAAGTGCTTTCATTTTATTACTTACTCCTTCCAAAAGACATTATTAACATGAGGTGCAACTCGTTTTTCTTCAGGTGGCAACTGCATATAGTCACCATAGAGTTGTGTCAAATATAAATCATATTCCTTTATGGTATTGAATGATTGTTTTTCGAAAATTTTTGTTTCATAGTTATCTATTATAGACTTTTCGAAAATATCTTTTGTGCCATATGCACCACCTGTCATATACACATATTTCGAATCATTATAACTATATTTTTTCGCAAGTAACTCGTACTTTTTTTGATATTCCGAAGGATTTGTATTTCTATTCCTTTGATAGAAATACATAGTTTCAAAATATTTAAACAAATTTTTTCTGATTTTTGGTTTAGTTAAAGAAAAACTATTTATTCTATTTCTTAATTTGCAAAGTTTTTTAAAATGCTTTTTTCGAGCTTCGCTATCTGACGGCATACCTTCAATCGGAAAAATATCAACAAAAACCCCCATGCCATCAATTGGCTGTAACGTGTATTCATCTAATACCGTTTCAGTATCAACAACCTTAGAAAAATTGTAATAATAATTTTCTTGTTTTGGAGACAAAAGTTTGTACCTATTTTGCGTATGTTTAAGTATATTTACAAATCTATCATAATCGGGCCGAGGCATCATAATATCTATATCATCATCCCATGGTATAAACCCTTTATGACGAATTGCACCTAAAAGGGTACCACCACACAAAGAATAATTAATATTATTTTCTTTACAAACATTATCTATATATACCAATATGTCAAATTCAATCTTCTGCATCTCATCAAGACTAATTTTCTTCATTTTCTCATCTTCCTCTCAATCTACTAATAAATAATTTAATCGTTTCCTTGTAGAAAAGAAAATATAATATCGAAGCAATTATTCCAACCATAAATGTTGTAATAACAGCATATAATATCCACGAATAAAAGCTATCTACCAAATTATAGTTTAATATAAAACTACAAAATACAGTAGACATTATCGTAACAGCAGCACTTACAAGAACCATCTTTACTGCTTTCATCGCAGGCCTTTGTAACACATTTTTAGAAAGAAACATCACTTCAAAAACATACCTGGTCAACATACCGACTACAGTACCGATTGCAACTCCCACTATTCCTATTTTGAATACTATTACTAAAACTAAGGATATAACAAGATTTATAACACATTCTAAAATAGCACCCAATTGAGTTTCTTTATATTTATTTGCATTAGTTGACACAGTACTATATATACAACGAAAACAATATATTGCCTCTGCTACGATAAGCACATAACCAAAAAATGGCTGTATATAATTAACATCTGTCATCTTGGCGGTATAGATTCTTATGAACGGGATTAATAAAAGCGCCGTTACTGTATATAATACCGTAGTCAATCCTCCTTGTATTAATTCAAACTGGTCGACTGTCTTGTTTATCTGTTCCTTATTATTTGTTTCAATAAGATTGCCTAATCCAGCTGCAACTCCCGTCGAAACCGAACTTATTATCTTCCCCACACCAAAAACAATCGCTCCATATACATTGTATACAGACACCATTGCTGTTCCAATAAAAACGGTCAAAATAGCCGAATCAGTATTTGTATGTATATAAAAAGCAAAATGGTGAACCATTCCATTCCAACGTTGATTTAAAGAACTTTTATCCGGAGTAGCCTTCTTATTTAATTTATAATGTTTTTTTACATATAATGTATAAAATAATGGCCTGAGTAAACCAATTATGCACGTCGACAAATAAATAAATCGTATATCTGCTTTAAGACTTACCCAAAACAAGGTTACAAAAATATTGACAATGGTATAGATTATACTGACTATGTAACTAATCCTTATCTTTTGGTCTGCTGAAAGTAATGAAGAATACGGAAGCGAAACAAAATACTCCGCAAAAGTGCTTACGCTTAAGATAAAAATCAAAGAAATAATATACGGCTTCGCTATATTTGTTTTTGCAATCATAGGATAAAATATACATAATGCAATTACATAAAAAGCAAATACAGTTCCTATTTTTCTGTAAAATCGCTTTTGTTCATTGATAATACCGGAAACACCCTCCATATTTCCTTTTGAAAGCGGTTTGTAAAGTGATGTTCTAAATATACTTCCAACACCAGCCTCCAATAAAGAAATATATGTTAAAAACTGTGAGATTGAAGAAATCAATCCATTTACATCTGAACCATATGTAGGTATGATCATTCGTGGCAATATAAGCCCTCGCACAAATATCACAAGCTGCAATACAATTGAAAATGTAATATTAAGCATTGCATTTTTTGTACGGCTATTACTCATTATTTCTTCTCCTTTGTGAGATTGCTTGGTACATATTTATTGGCAATAAAAAACCTGTTTTAAAACAATAAAGTATAAATTTATTTTTCCATCCTTCTATTTTTACGTTCTTTAAAGCTTTTTTGAATAATGGATCGTTTAAATATTTTTTCATATGCATTTTTTTATCATGATATGAACCATCTTGATTATACCAAAATTCATTATCCTTAGCCAAAAACAAAAGAAAAATAATATATTCGTTAATTTGATTCCCCACAGCCCAATCTGTTGAAGCTTCAATATTTTTGAGATATACAATAAGATTTCTGATTTTTTCGTGCAAATTTTTATCATATGTATGAGTCATAGAATCGGGATTTTGGCGATACATATAACCACAATAATCAATGACACTTATTGAATTTGCTTTCAACAATATGGCATATGTAGCTGCAACATCTTCTCCAAGAGAAATATTGTTAGGAATATCTCTATATACTAAGTCAGCAATTTGTTTTCTAAAACATTTAGAACATACAGATGGAAATATATAAAAATTATAAAAAGGCTTAACAGACAGCATTCGATGATAAATTTGAGTTTGTAAATCATTTTTATTATAAAACCCATTCTTTATTTTTTGTGGCATTGAAACTATTTTATCTTCGTTAAAATATCGAGAATACCCAGTACAAATCACATCAACTTTATTGCTGTTGAGAGTATTTTCATAGTTCTCTAACATATCACAAGAAATGAAATCATCTCCATCCACAAAACATATATAGTCGCCTGATGCTATTTCAAGTCCTGCTTTTCTAGCCGAAACCAAACCTCCGTTTTCCTTGTGTATAGTTTTTATCCTAGAATCTCTTTTTTTATATTGTTCACAAATTGACGAGCATCCGTCGGGCGAACCATCGTCAACTAAAATCAATTCAAAATCTTTGTATGTTTGTGCAAGGACGCTCTCAATGCACCGTGGCAAATATTTTTCCACTTTATAGATCGGCACTATTATACTGTACATATTAAACCTCTTTTCAAACTTATAGAAACAAATACTCTTATACATATGTTGCTCTATTCATCTATAAAATAAACATATTATGTATGTTGTTAGAAATCCCATAAGCAAGATTAAATAATACTTCGTACTAAATATTATATTAAGAAAAAAAACATAAATCTGTAATCAAGAAATATGGTAAGAGTGAATGCGTAAAGAATCCATACAGTTTTTATCATAAAAAGGAAGATATATCTTTCCTCGCCTTTTTGCTTATACTTCTTATAATATCCTACAAGATTATATATCAAAAAGCCCAGCATAACTATAGCGCCTATTAGTCCAATGTTAAGAAGCATATCTACATATTCATTATGCGCCGCACCTGTGAGAACAGGGTCAAAATAATACACATTAGCCATCATACCGCCAAATAATATTTTAAAAAACGGTTGCGACTTATAAACCTCAAAATGATGTGCCGTCAAATCACTTCTTCCTGTAGTGACTGCTCCAATATTATTTTTTTCAAGTTCTTGCAATTTATCTTGAATTCTGTAAACCAAATTTCCCAAAAAACTGTCTTTTCCGGCTCCAAGTCCATAATTATATGCTGCTATTGCCAAAAACACCACCAATATTATTCCAATCAGTGCTCTAATGTTCATTTTTTTAGATACGACCAAATAAATCAACCACAGCACAACATTAACGATAATAGCAGTTATACTAAGTGAGGTTAGCATCATTATATTGAGAATGATAATAATTAAAACTCTCCACAAAGGCTTAAAGAGCTTTAATGTAAAAACTGCAAACACGGCAATCGTATAGAAAAAGCCCATATAGTTGGGATCTTCAAAGGTTGCCATAAAACGGGAATACTCAACAATTTGAAAGCCGGGGCGTTCAACCTGTTCAAGCTCATTGCCGCTTATTGTACCGGTAAGATAAGCCGCAAGCGCTACAAAAACATAAATTGTAAAAAAAGCTTTTAATTTTTCTTCATCCTTTTTTATATCTCCTGTTACAAGTAGTACACAGCAAATTACATCTATAAATACATAAATTGCTCTGGTTACGCTAAAAGAAGACATCACTGCAAGCAAATAAACAAAATATACAAAAATCGGCCAAAAATATTTAATATCTAAGGGTTTATTCACCTGCAATTTCAAAACACAGGCAAAAATCATAAGGATAGAAAAAATTCTAAACAATGATACACCTAAAAACAAACCGTAAAAAGAGTTGTAAAACAGAAGAAAAGGAAAGGCAAGATAAAGCTCATCCATTAAAAACAGTGCTAACATACATACCACAATAACAAAGGACAAAAAGGTCTGAGACACAAGTCCAGTTAATGCGGAGCTAATGAACATTAAGCACAGAACACAAATTCTGATTCCCGGGCTAAGTTTAATTTGTAAAGTTGGTCTGACTGATGTTAATTGCAATTTCTTCACACCTTAAAAAAATAACTCTTTTTGAATATATTCAATATACTCACCGTTGCCATATTCGTTTTCGGATAAGTATTTTTTCATTTTATTAATAGTTTCTTTATCCGATATTAGTGCTTTTAAAGCAGAATAAAGGGAATTATCATTATTACTGAGTACAAGACCCTCAACGCCGTGTTTAATCTGGTCGTGCGCCGAAAGATATTCGGTGACAACCGCAGGAACACCTAATATCATACTTTCGGTAACCACCATCGGTTTTCCTTCATAACGTGACGGCATACACATAAAATCTGCTTCCTTGATAAATGGATACGGATTCATCTTCTGTCCCACGGTAACGAGACAATCAGATACATCTGCTTTTGAAATCAACTCATCTAAAGAAGATTTATCCGGTCCATCGCCTATTATGTACCATAAAAACTCATAGCCATCTGCCTTTAGGTTTTTAACAGTATCAACAATTCGGTCTAATCCTTTTGTATTAATTGTAATTCGGCAAACCGTAACTATTTTTGTCTTTTTATTATTGACAAAATTATTATAGCTTTCATCATTTTCTATAAGTAGGGCTCTTTTTCTTATAACTGTACTATCAATTATATTGGCAACAATTATTGATTTATCAGCATATTCCGGCAAAAGCACATCAAACTCATTCTTGCAGGCATCGGTAACAAATACTACTTTATCCACCTTTTCTATCCATCTTTTTTCGAACTTCACATCATCTGTAGTCTTTGAGAAAGTTGAATGTATCCAAGCATATTTTTTATCTGCATTCACATTGAAGGCAAGGTAGCGATTACTCCAACCCTCTAAAAAACTTATCGCATAATCATACTGTTGCTTTACTTTTCTTGAAAAATACTTTGCCTGGCATTCCTCAAGAACTGCATTAGAACAGCCTTTTTTACCCTTTTTTCTATTTGCAAAAAAGCCTTTAAATAAATACCCGGAAAAAATAAGGATAACTACCTTAACAAGTTTTCCAAATCTTCCGCCGTACTTTTTTGTAGCAGGTAATAATCTAACATCATCAGGAATTTCACTTAGTAAATCTCCGGTATTTCGATAAAGAAGCAAATCGACTTCATATTTTTCTTTGTCAATATTATGGAGTAACGAAAGTAAAGAAGTTGTGCTACCGCCCATCATCATAAGTGGATAGACAATAAGTATTTTCTTTTTATCCATAATACCACCACACAATCCATTTATTTGACTAATTCCAATATTTTTTTTGCCTGAGTTTTTGCGTTTTTATTATTCCTTACGAAATCCACCGCTCTTTTACCCATGGCATTACGTTCGTTATCGGACAAACTACATACTTCAATGATCTTTTTCTTCAGAGCTTCAATAGAATCATCTTCAACATAATTAATGTACTCATCATATTCATCCGGAATTCCGTCCAGCTTATAAGCAATTACCGGAGCGCCGGAGGAAAGATATTCAAGATTCTTTGAAGGAAAACTGTATTTCGTAAAAATCTCATTGTTTTTTCTTGGATTGATAAGTAACGTCGCCGTAGACTGTAATTCTGTCACTTCACTATGTGAAACAAGCCCCTTAAAAACTATACGGTTATCCATTTTTTGCATATCTTTGATATATGTTGCGGCATCACCTGAACCACAAAGAATAAGCCGATATTCAGGATCTTCGATTTTCATAAAAGCGTCAATCAAATCAACTACTCCGTATTTGGCATTAAGACCACCTGTATATAATATCGTTTTTTGAAGACGTTTTTTTGCTTCAAAAACTATATTATTTGACGATATTGCTTCAACGACAGTATAATCTCTAACAGGGAGACACTCTTTCATTTGCTCCGTGAGTAAAACGTACTTATCTATATACGGTAAGCTCTTTTTTTGTTTATTTAAATCTATTCTTTTTAGAATTTTATAAACAAGCGACTGTTTTGGGCTCATATTCATGTACTGAGGCAAATCAGGAACAATTATACAAGTTGTAACCGTAGGGTCAATTCGTTTAGCTGTAGCAATAGCACTCAGTGTCATACCGGACATTGCATATGCAAACAAAACTTTTTTACCCGAAGTCGATTCAACCCACTTCTTAATTTGTTTATTAACGTTATGTTTTCTAAAGAAATGCTTAACATAAGTCAAATTACAAAAGCCAACATTGTAATCATGTGCATTATCGGTATGACTAAATTCAAAAGAAGGAATAAAAAGTTTTTTATATCTTTTAGGATAAGCACCTATATAAAGTGCATTAAGAATCGAAATAGGCGTAGGCAAATTTGCATCTAATCCATTAACGATATTCCACTGAAAAACATTTGCCGCATTTTGAACAGAACCGATTGAATTTTCTAATATTTCTTTTTCTTTATCTTTAGGGAAAAGCCCACCTAAGAACAAATAATTCGTTTCGTTCATTATTATAACATCTCCATAATAAATTAACAACCTTAAGCCGCTATTTAAACTTTAACCTTCTCGCTCTCAGTTATATTTTTCATAATAATGTCGTAACTATTTTTACTGGTATAGTTTTCACACAAGTATTTATAGCCTTTTTCACCCATAGCAGTAATATCTTCTTTTATTGCAAAATCAACGGCAGCGGTAAATTTTTCGGTGCTGTCGCTTTCACACCACCAACCGAAACCGTTTTCGCTTATCACCTTGCCGATATCGGTATTTTTATCGGTACATGCAAGTATGGGCATTTTACTGTTCATATAGCTTAGCGACCTGCTTGGGAAATTAGGAATAGTAAAGCGCTTATCAAGGAAAATAAGTCCTATATCAAAAGCCTTTACAAACTCCTCGTATTCTGCTTTCGGCAGTCCGTTTATAAGAAGCACGTTAGAAGGCTTTTCCGTTTCCACAAAAGCTTTAAGCTTTGGATATTCGGTACCGGTACCGCAAATAACGAAAAATCTGTCTTTCTTTCCGGCATTTGCTTTCAGACATTCTATAACAAAGGGAATATCCTGCGGTTTACCAAGATTTCCGCCGTAAATAAACACCTTTACGTCTTTAGGGATACCGTATTTTTCTCTTATTTGAAGTTTCCTTTCGTCGCTTAAAAAATCATCAACAACGTCTATTGTATTGGGGCAAATATGTACCTTTTCCTTTGGCACTTCGCTGTTATGCTTTAAAACGTAATCCACGTTTGCCTGACTCATACAACCTATGTAGTCGGACACCGCATAGAGCTTCTTTTCCTTTTTGCGGAACATTTTATAAAGAATTCCCATAACACCGCTTTTTCGCATCATACCGATATCAACGGCATTCTGCGGGAAAATATCCTTAAGCAAAAGGTAAGCTTTCGCGTTATCGCGTTTTTTGACAAATTCAACCACATTTGTAAAAGTTATTGGTGGTGTTGGATAAAGCACTAAATCAAATCTCACATTTTTGAAATATTTTTTTATTTCTGTTTTAAACCTATTTTCAATAGTAAGAGTAGTTATTCCTTTTTCAATAATATTGGTTTTCGTGATATTTGTTGTTTTAACCTTAAGAGTATGCACATTATTTTCTACAATTAAATTTGTTTTTTCTTTACTACGTCTCTGCGCAGCGCTTACTACATAAATATCACAGTTATTTTTTGAAAACTTTTTAAGCAAATCACTATAAATAGAATGTTTATTCAAATCAATGTTAGAAATAGATAAAAATAAAATATTCACGTTATTCCTCTTTTCACGCCCTATACTTTGGGAAAAAATTGCTTTCGATTTTTTCTTCACGTTTGCTTAAAAGCATATTATATGCTTTTTCGTTGAATATTTTTTTGCCTATGCAAAATGTACGAAGCTCGCCCCTGTAAAAAGCCTTTTTAAAGGCAAGCAGGCTGTCCTCTGCCGAGCCGACACCGCCGCCCAAATGCATAGTTTTATAACCGTTTTTACTGCCCCAAGCCGCCGCCTCGTACAAAAGCAAATTGGTGGGCGCAAGGCTTTGATACTGTCTTCTTGAGCCCGATAAGTGATAATTAAGCTTACCGTTTTCAAAAAGCATTATTGCCGAAGCCGCCGTTTCGCCGTTTTCGGTGGTAACGTAAAAAATTTCCGCGTTACCCTTTAAATCATTTAAAATGCTGTCGTAAAACTCTTCTTTAAAATAGTAATAGTCGGTGGCATTATCCTTATCCATAGTGGCATTATATATTTCTCTGAAGGTTTCAAACAATTCTTTACTTAGTCCCTTTGCCACCGTAAGGCCGTTTTTTTGAGCCTTTCGTATCATATTACGGTTTTTACTTGTAATATTAGCCCAAATAGTTTCTTCATCGGCTAAATCCATACAAACCGTATTGCTAAGGCTTATTGTCTCGTAAGCAGATTTGCTGTATTTTTGATTATCAATTACGGGGTGAAAACGCACAAATTCGCTGATTACGTTGTTTTCTTCGCACCATTTTTCATATTCGGCAAAAAGCTTGCCGTAGTCGCCTTCGCCTTCGATTATCCATCCGCCGTAGCCGTAAGGAGTAGCAAAATCAAAATAGGTATTCTCGGGTAGCTTTCCTTTAAAAGCAGGAGATAGAGCAATATCACGCTTCATAACAACGTTTATTCCGCGAATTACTTGATCGTTATAGTAAAACAGCATAGGCTCACCGTCACCGTGTACCTTAAAGCCCTTAACGTAGCCGCTTAAATAGTAAACGTCGCTGTCTTTAAAGCTTTTTACCGTTTCGTCCCAAGCCACGGCAGTATTTAAAGTATAAACCTTAAGCATATTGCTTTCACCCAACTAATCTAAAAATTCTTTAATTTCTTTTATAATACGTTGCATATCGTAAGCATTATAACGCTGGTCGCATATAATACTTATTTCGTTTTCATAAAGTCCCGCAGTATCGTTATTCAACTTATGATAATTTGAAACAGGCCAATGCACGGGACAATAAATACTTTTTTCTATAAGATGCTTTTTAAGGCTATTCCTTTTTCCGTTTTCAATATAAAGCGGAACGAAAAGCGGACAATCGGTATTTTTAACCTCTTTAAAAATTGCGTAATCGGATAATTCCTTTAAAAGCTCTTTTGCGTTTTCTCTGCGCTTTTCTTTAATAAGCTGAGCATCAAGGTAAAGGGCGCTGTTTATATCGTCGCTGTCTCCCCTTCCCTCAAAAACACAGTCAAGAAGCTCTTCCGCCTCGTTAAATCTTTCAAGATAAGACTTAGACTCGCTTTTGCCGCTGATATATTCTGCCTTTTCTTCCATAGCGGCCCTGCGTAAAGCTATATATTCGCTTTCCTTTTCGTTTTCTGCCGTTTCTATAGCCGAGCCGTCCTTTTTATAAGCAAAGCCGCCGGTTAAAAAGCCTGCCCATTTTCTAAGACTGCCAAAATAATAGTCGGCATCTTTTTTAAAGTCACACAAAACAGAATGGGTAAGGTCGCGGATGATTATTGCGTTTTCAGGCGCTTTGTAATCACCCACGTAGCCAAAATAATCCATTATAAGAATAACATCGGCTTCTTTTTCCTCGTCAACCTTTTGTACCAAAGCTCCGTTTTCAAGGCATACTGCATAAAAGGAAACCTCAATGCCGTTACTTATAAAGGGCATAATCATAGAATCACAGCAATAAGACGGAAGTGCCGCGGTTTTAACCGTTTTTATTTTCTTTATATCACGGATAATTGCATTAAGAGCCGCTCTTCCAGATAAAAACCAGGAAGTACCGTCGCCAAAAAGCTTGTTCTTATCCGCCGCCGTCGGCACACTCCAAAATTCACTGCCGATTTCATTATGATTTATACTCATAATATCCCACTTTCGGATTATTAATCCATTACTCCGTCGCCAACTATTTTAAGGAGCATATTTTTGCCGTTTTCATCGTAAACCTTGATTTTTTCCTGTATAATTTCAAGAACTCTTACAAGGTCATCGTAATCCTTCGCAACTATAGAAGCCTTCATAAATATTTGGAATACCGTACCCGAAAGCTCAACCTTATCACCAAGCTGATGCATCGGAAGCTTACTTTTAACTTCGGGTAAACTATCTAATATTTCAAGGCCTTCAACCTTAGAAATAATTCCGTCCTTTAAAAGTATGTTAAGAGAGCAGTAGGTCTTTTTATAGTACGGTGTATCAAGCTTTGAAAGGTCATAGCCTTCAAACCTGCCTGTAAGAGCGTATCTGATATGCATTTCCAAGGTATCAATGCCGTTTTCTTCCTGTACAAAGGTGTAGTGACGCATACCGCCAAGGCGGAACTGCATTTCGAATACGTAGAAATCATCATTTCTGAATACGCATTCAACGCTCCAGTTACCGTTCTTTAAGCCTATTCCCTTAGCTAAAGCCTCAAAATTCTTAAAGCGCTTTTTATAGAATATATCCAAATGCTTTGAAGGCATAATATAGCCCTTAGGAAGTCTTATAAGGCCGTTGGCGTACTTTTCGTCGATAACGGGCTTATCAGCCATTCCCGAAAGGTACAAATTTCCGTCCTGCAAGGTAAAATTAAGAACAATATACTCACCCTGCATATATTCTTCAACAACAACCTTGCCTTCTTTGGAATTTTCCTTAGCATAGGCATAGCCTTTTTTAAGCTCCTCAAGGTTATTGCAAATGGTTATGCCTCGCTGTCCGCTGTTATCGGTAGGCTTAGTAAGCACAGGCCATTTAATTTTTTCTACGTCTTCAGGCAAAAAATCTTCGGTAACGGTATACTCTTCAGATACCGGAACACCGTATTTTTGACACAAATGCTTAGAGTTTTCTTTATTGGAAATAAGCTTTTCCTGAGTGCCGTCTATAAAGAACGGAAGTCCCGTTCTTTCGCACACCTGCTGACAGTACGGAAGCGCCGAATCGGTATACTGAGTATACACACCGTCGATATTTTCTTCCTTTACAAGCTTAACCAAAGCATCTATATCCGAAGAGCTAACCATTCTGTATTCGTCAGCCGCTTTCTTGGCAACAGAAACGTCAGGCTCATACCAATCGGTAACTATTGTATATACTCCCATTTCACGAGCCTTGTTTATTACGTCACACATAAGCGACGGACCACCGAGAATAAGTAGCTTTTTTCCTTTTAAATCACTCATAGTAATTCTCCTATTAGTACCATTAATATATTTGTTTCAGCAATTGATTCATTTCTTCTCTGAATCTTTTTTTTGTAGCAATTTGCCAAACAAACTGTCCGCAACTGTTAGCCTCTACTAAAACCCAGCCTTTTTCTGTTAGAGCGACATCCCAGCTGACATATCTGTGGTTGGGCACAAGCAACGCCATTTCCTCAACAAATTTTTTCGCTTCTTCCCATTCAGGAACAGTAAAACCTATTATTTGTTCTTTACTGTCAGGGTGGATATCATAAGATTTACCATATTCGTCTGCCGCTACAAACAGTTCTCCCGATTCAACAGCTACAGCACAAATAATTCCGCCTTGACCGGCATTATCTACACATTTTCCGCCGCTTCCCAGCCTCATAAACGGATGTAAAATTTTAATTTCTCCGTCAAGCCTTAACGTAGGGATTCTTATAGTGTTAACCGAAGCGGGATGGAATTTTGCCATTATTTCATTTTGAACAATAAGCTGTTCAATAATAAAAAGCAGATTGTACTCTTTTAAAAGTTGTTTATAAACCGATTGAACATTTTGGTTATAATCATTAATATCAACAATTTTGATTCCATTACCGCAAGATGAATTCAACGGCTTGATTATAAAGGATTTATGTTTATTGACAAAATTTTCAAAATCTGCTGCTGATTTTTCACCGTTGCATATCAAAACATCTCTGCCGTAATACTTTCCAAAAATATTATAAGTTTCCCATTTATTATCGAAAATCAAATTACTTTCATCATCGTTAACAATGCTTCCAAACCACATATGTTCCCAATCAGCAACAATAGAAAGTCTTTTTTCTTTTTCAAGGTTTTTAAAATCATAATAAAGGTACTCTTCAAACGTGTAGCCATATTTGGCATACATTTTCACCATATCGGAAATAACTTTTTTCTTTTCGTATTGATTTTTAAAGCTAACACCAAAACTATCGACAGTTCTAATTGCTTGTGCTTTCAGCTTTTTGTTCTTGAAAAGCCCCGATAAGCCATAATAAATTTTACGTACAAGTCTATTGTTTTTAATTCTTCGTTTCAGCAACTTGTTCATTTTCTTTCACCTGCTGTTGTCTGTAAATATGGAAGCTCACAGGGGTCTCGCTGCCCTGACCTATTCCTTCGCGTTTAAAAACCGCTTTAATAGTTTTTAGAACCACCTTACAGTCCATAACGAAGGTTATATTGTTGGAGTACTCAACGTCTAATGCGAATTTTTCCTCCCAAGAAAGGTTATTACGGCCGCTTGCCTGTGCAAGCCCCGTAAGTCCCGGACGTACACTATGGCGCACCCGTTCCTCATCGGTATAATAAGGCAGGTACTCAACCGCCAAAGGACGAGGACCGATAATGCTCATATCTCCCACAAAAATATTCCATATTTCGGGGAGCTCATCAAGACTGGTAGACCTTAACAGTCTGCCGAATTTCGTAAGCCTTTTACTGCCGGGAAGCAAATTTCCGTCCTTATCACGTTCATCTGTCATAGTTCTGAACTTATAAAGCTTGAATACTTTTTCTTTTCCTGTTTTCGGATCAATTATTCCGGGGCGCTCCTGAGCGAAAATCACGGGGCTTCCAAGCTTCACCTTAACAAGAACGGCGATAATTGCATAAACCCACCAAAAAAGGAGCATAACCGTTAACGAAGCAAAAATATCTATACTTCTTTTCACCCATTTATCATACGGGCCACAGCATTTATGTAACATTTACAACACCATTATAAATTATTTTTCACCGTTAACAGTAAGCGCTTTAACCTTTGATAAGTACATTCCCAAAAGGCCGCAACCAACTGCAACAGACGTAATTTTTATTACCCACGGATAATAATCATTTTTAATAAAGCCGCATATCAGCGTAGCGGTTTCACCGCCGATAATCATAGCAACAATATATCCCAGTACAGAAACAGCTCCTGCAAAAAGCGTTAGTAAAACGCCAACGGAAAATATTGATAAAAGCACGTTACTGATTTTTTTCATAATCGGCATCCTCCTACACTCCAATTATCGGTAAAAGGCCCAATAGGCACACTACCGAAAGTAAATAATGAAGTCCTACCCATATAAGACAGTTAAGAGTGGTTTCCTTCATTTTCGATTCTGCAATACCCATTGCCGCATACATACAAAGAGCAAGGGGAGGAGTCATACCCTCCATAGCTCCTGTGATTACAGGAAGCATAACTGCAGCAATCAGCGGATTTCCTCCTGCAGCAGCAATAACCGAAATAATCGTGGTACCGAATATTTTGGTTTGCGCCGAGCCGGGTAATACCATTCCGAGAATTGCGGTAAACAACGGTATAATAAACGCCAATGCAACAAACGGAAGATTCCAGCTCTTAATATACTCGCCTATTTTTGCTCCGACGTTTGTAGAAGAGAATAGATTGCTTATACAATAGGCAAAGAAAATCGTTGCACCTACAGGCACAATACCCGACACAGAATTCTTAACGGTTGAAAACAGATTCTTAACCTTAATTTCCTTAGCATTAACCGCCAATGCATATAATGCGGCAATACCGGGTGTAAACAGCAATAAGCTGCTTGAAAGGTTTGAAGCACCCTTACCGAGTCTTTCGGTAAAGAAGGTTGCTTTTAAGAAATAATCAAGCACGAAAGGCAGCAATATAATTACGGGCAACAAAAGATTTTTCCAGCCTTTTTTCAAGGTCTCCTTAATGGAAGGAAGCTCAGACTTTTCCATAGGCTTAACCTTGTAGTAACGGCAGAAAATATAAAGAGTTATTATACGCTGTAGGACAAACCATGCAGCTACGCCCCACATTGCTATCCAGAAAACGGACTGAGACATTTCCGCACCGCTGAACTCGTTATAACAGGCAAGGGCAGTCAAAATAACGCCGGACGGAGGTATCATATTTCCCATAGTGCTGGAAGCGCTTTCAACGTTTGCCGCAAGATGAGCAGGAAAGCCCGATTTCTTCATTGCAGGAATGGTGAACACACCTGTTGTAGCAACGTTACCTGCGCCGCTTCCCGAAAGAGCACCCATAAAGGTACTGGCAATTACTGCGGTATAGCCTGCACCGCCGCGCAAGCGTCCAAAAAGCGATACAATAATGTTAACTATTGCATCAACCGCATGGGTAGCATCCAAAATTTTTGCTAACACCAAAAAACCAATAATTGAATAAAACAGGGTGTCCGTGGATGTTTTGAATATGTAGCTGAAAAAGTTTTTGTATTCTCCGGTCAAAATAACCATCAGTACATATCCGTAAAACATACTTTCGTAAATCGGCCTCTTAAACAGTAAAAATGTGATACCGATTACTGCCAACAGTGCTATGATATAGATTACTTCTATCGGCATAATTTTCATCTCCTCGTATTTTTAGTTTTGTTTTATTTAAAGGGGTTTGAACGCTTTTTTAATTATTTCGATTATTCTGTCCTGCTCTTTTTCGGTCATTTTTATATCACTGGGCAGGCAGACGCCGCGGCTGAATATATCTTCGCCTACGCTGTTTTCATTAGCGGATATAAAATCATAGCCTTCAAAAAGCGGATGCATATGCATAGGCTTCCAAATGGGTCTGGCTTCAATATTTTCCTCTGCCAAAGCGTTAACTATATCCATAAACTGTACCTTACAGCCCTTATCCATAAGCAGGCAGGAAAGCCAGAAGTTCGGATCACTACATTCAAGGTACGGGTTCATACTTACGGGTAAATCCTTAAAGGCTTCCTTATAGCGGTTATAAATTTTGCGTTTTAATTCCTTATGCTCGTCAAGATGTAAAAGCTGACCTCTGCCAATGCCTGCAACCACGTTGCTCATACGGTAGTTGTAGCCGGTTTCACTGTGCTGGTACCAAGGGGCAGGATCCCGTGACTGTGTAGACCAGAAGCGAGCCTTTTTAATTGCTTCTTCATCGTCGCTGAGCAGCATACCGCCGCCCGAGGTGGTAATAATTTTATTGCCGTTAAAGCTTATTGCGTTATATTTACCGAAGGTGCCCGTTTGTACCCCCTTGTAGGTTGCCGAAAGGCTTTCGGCGGCATCCTCGATAAGCACGGCGCCGTGCTCGTCACATATAGCTCTTATTTCGTCAAGCTTTGCAGGAACACCGTAAAGGTTAACTACTATTACGCATTTGCACTCAGGATATTTTTCAAAGGCTAAACGTAAAGCATCGGGGTCCATATTCCAGGTTTCATACTCACTGTCAATAAAAACCTGACGTCCGTTTTCGTAGGTAACGGGATTTACCGTTGCGGCAAAGGTTAAATCGGAACAAAAAACAACATCTCCCGACTTAACGCCTGCCAGTTTAACAGCCAAATGCAGAGCCGCCGTTCCGCTTACACAAGCGGCGGCAGATTTCACCCCGATATATTCAGCCATTTCTTTTTCAAAACCGTCAACGTTAGCGCCGAGAGGTGCTACCCAGTTCGTATCAAAAGCTTCCTTTATGTATTTTTGTTCCTCACCGTGCATAGTAGGTGATGATAGAAAAATGCGTTTGTTCTTTTCTGCCACTTTGCATACCCCTATTCGATAATTTAAGACACATTAAGACTATAGTATAATATAGTATATATTAATTATACTACAATGCCTACGTAAAATCAATAGGTATTTTGGGCCATAAAATTACACAGTATTTGCAAAAAAAGTCAAACTATGGTACAATATGCAAAAACGAAAAACGAGGCAAAAATATGGAAATTATGGAAGGCTGTCTGCCCTGCCTTTTAAGGCAAGCAGAGGATGCGGCAAAAAGAGTCAGCGACGACCCTGACGTTCATAAAGCGGTAACAGAAGGCACTAAGAAAATTTTGGAAAATTACAAAGTTTTCAAAAACGCTCCGAGCCTTGCAGAGGCTATACATTGCTTAGTAAAAAAAGAGACGAATAACGGTGACCCTTATAAAAAAATAAAGACCGACGACATTAACGCGGCGACCGAGCTTATACCCACAATGAACAGGTTTATAAAGGGTGCAAAGGATACGCTGTACGCTTCTCTCAAGGTGTCGGCGGCAGGCAATAATTTAGACTCTGCGGTGTATAAAAGCGTAGATATAAAAGGCATAATCGATGCAGAGCTGGGCCTTCCCTTTACCATTTGTGACATTGATACATTTTCCGAAAAATTAAGAAATTCCAAAACTATGCTTATTATAGGCGACAACGCAGGCGAAGCAGTGTTTGACAAGGTATTTATAAGCAGCTTGCCGAGTGATATTTCGGTCACCTACGCAGTCAGAAGCGCACCGATTATCAACGACGTCACCGTTGCCGAGGCAATGGCTATAGGGCTTGACAAAACTGCTGAAATAATGCCCTCCGGAAGCAGTGCTCCCGGCACGGTTTTAAGCCAAATTTCAAAGGATTTTAAAGAAGCTTTAAGCTCTGCCGATATAGTAATAAGCAAGGGTCAGGGCAACTTCGAAAGCCTATCCGAGGTTAAAGGAATTTTCTTCCTACTTAAGGCAAAATGCCCCGTAATAGCCGAGCGTTTCGGTGTTAAAACAGGCAGTTATATATTCAGATACAATAAATGAAAATTACTCTGTGCCCAAACACAGAGTAATTTTTTTATTTGAATATTTCGGGGCAAAGTCCGTTATTTATAAAATCATCATTTCTCACCATACCGCAACCAAAACCTGCGGTACGCATATATTTATACTTTAAGTCCACCTCGCAGGAAATACTGCCTACCTCTTTACCCATATTGGCAAGAATTTCACCGCTTGGCGAAACTATCATACTGTTGCCGCCTTTATTATCATCGTCCATGGAAAAGGAGGAACGGGCGATATAGGCGTTACAGCGGAAGGCCGCAAGTTTATTTTGCGCAAGAATAATATCGGTTCTCTCTCCTCTTTGATAGCCGGGAATAAGAATTATATCGGGCTTATGAGCGGCAATATATTCAATTTGCTCGTTATAATAAACGTCGTAGCAGGTCATAAATGCAAAGCGGATACCGTCAAGGTCGGCTATGCAATTTCCCTCTCCTCTGCTGATGCCTAACGCTATTTCAGAGGGCGGCAAATGTATTTTATCGTAAACAAAAGCAGCTTTTCCGTCTTTACCGTAAAGATAGGTGCTGTTTTTAATTTTACCTTTTCTTTCCTCTATTACGTTAATGGAAACGTAAGCCTTCTTTTCCTTGGCAATTTTACTTGCAAAGTCTAACATTTCTTTAGCTCTCGGCAGTGCGGCAAGCTCCTTTTCTTTTTCGCTTAGTCCCCCTGCGTTTGAATACTCAGGCAAAACTATAAGGGAATTTTCTTCCGTTTTTGAAAGTTCATTCTTTAAAAACTCAGCAATTATTTCGTCAGGCTTTTCGCCTGCATAATATTTAGGTTGAACTACTGTTATTTTCATATTTTTTCCTTTAAAGCATTAGCTTATAAATATTTGTGCAATCTTCTTTATCAAGCTTCAGGTAGCCTTCAATATAACCCGGTCTGCCGTTACCGTCACAAAGAGTATCTACAAGGTAAGGGATATCCTCTTGCCTTGCGCCAAGCTCACTAAAGGTAACCGGCATACCAATGGACGAAAGGAAATTTTTAAGCCTTTCAATTCCCTCAAGAGCGGTTTCTTTAGGATTTTCGAAATTCATCTCACAGCCCCATACTCTTACCGCTACCTGAGCAAAACGCATTACGTCTTTTTCATAAATATAAGTAAACATTGCAGGCATAACCACCGCAAGTCCTGCGCCGTGAGCACAGTCGTAAAGGCCCGAAAGCTCGTGTTCAAGGGCATGGCTGTTCCAGTCCTGACGTCTGCCAACACCGCATACGTTATTGTGAGCAAGTGTGCCCGCCCACATAATGTTAGCTCTCGCTTCATAATTATAAGGGTCAGCTATAACACGTCTGCCCTCTTTAACTACGGTAAGCATTAAGGCTTCAATAACACGGTCGGTAACCTCTACCTCTTTGGTATCTGTAATATATCTTTCATAAAGATGAGCTAAAATATCGGTTATGCCGCAGGCAGTCTGAAAAGCGGGTAAGGTACAGGTAAGCGAAGGATTCATAATACTGAACTTAGGGCGCAAAATTTCGGTGCGACAGCCACGTTTAAGCATACCGTTTTCGTGGGTAATTACGGTATTTCCGCTGCCCTCGCTTCCTGCCGCGGCAATAGTAAGCACGGTACCTACAGGAAGAGCCTTTTCAACAGGCTTTCCGCTATGGTGGTCCCAAAAATCTCCGTCATAGGGCACACCGCCGGCAATAGCCTTTGAAGAATCAATGGCGCTGCCTCCGCCTACCGCTAAAATAAAGTCCACCTTTTCTTTTCTGCAGAGCTCAATTCCCTTATAAACAAGTCCGCTTCTGGGGTTTGGCTGTACTCCGCCCAAAAGAATATATGGGATATTTTCCCTATCAAGAGAAGCCTTTACTCTGTCAATAAGTCCGCTTTTAACGGCGCTTCCTCCTCCATAATGAATAAGAACCTTACTGCCTCCGAACTTTTTAACGAGAGCACCCGCCTCGTTTTCGGTATCTTTACCGAAACAAAAATACGTAGGCGAATTAAACACAAAATTATCCATATCCAATATACCCTTTCGTTTCTTTATATATTCCGGCACGCCTTTTTCTCAATCATTTTAGCACACCTTTGAAGAACACGCAACAAAAAAAAAGAGCCAAGCTCTTCTCATAAACTATAACTAAACAAAAAAATAACCCTTGACCGTTTCACAACACTTCGGTCAAGGGTTATTTATGTTCTATCTTAATATCCAACATCTTTTTTCTAATACCTCTCTTTCTTTAATTCAGACGCATGCGTCATAGCCCTTAATACCGTTTGCCGTAGTCTTTATATAAATCCCGTAAAGTGAGAAGCACTTTTTGGATTAAGAGTATTAAGCATTTTGTCTGTGACTGTTTGTTTACCGACCGTATAAGCCTTTGGTCAAGCCCTGTACATTGGTACCACCCTTCCTTTGACTATATATTACCATATTTTTACGCATATTTCCATTCGCAGTATTTATAAATATTTTTGTCCCGTTTTATGCAAATCACAGAAATATGCTTCGCCCCATTGACAGCGCATATATTAATATGTTAAAATAAATTCGTTGGGTGTTAAAAAGCCGTTCCGAAGCTTCGGAACGGCTTTTGTTTTATTTTGTACCGAAAAGACGGTCGCCTGCATCACCGAGACCGGGAAGAATGTAACCGTTTTCGTTAAGGCATCTGTCAAGGGTGGAAACGAAAATATGCACGTCGGGGTGAGTTTCCGCAACCTTGCTTACGCCCTCGGGAGCACCGATAACAGCCATAAACTTAATATCCTTACAGCCGCGCTTTTTAAGAGAAGCAATGGCATCACAAGCGCTGCCGCCCGTTGCAAGCATTGGGTCAACCAACAGCACCAGCTTGTCCTCAATTCCATCGGGGAGCTTACAGTAGTATTCACAGGGCTGAAGCGTTTCTTCATTTCTGTACATACCGATATGTCCAACCCTTGCCGAGGGGAAAAGAACGTGTACGCCGTTAACCATACCAAGGCCCGCTCTAAGTATCGGAACAATAACAATAGCGTTATCCTTAACTACCCTTTGAGTACAGGTTTCAAGAGGAGTTTTAACCTGCTTTTCGGTGGTGGGAACTCCCTCCTTAAGACACTCAAAGGTCATAAGGGTGGTAATTTCCTCGATAAGCTCGCGGAACTCCTTCATACTGGTTTTTTCATCTCTTAAAATCGCAATTTTGTGGTTAATAAGAGGATGATCAAAAATCGTAACGTTATCGTAGTTTTTCATTAGAATTACTCCTAAAGCCGTAAATTAGTCGGCTTTTTTCTTTATGTTAAGAAGAAGGTTTGCGACAATACCGAGGATAAGAGCACAAGCAATAGTAGTAATAGTAACCTTGCCAAAGGTAACGCTTAATCCACCGATACCGGGGATAAGGATAGCGGAAACAACAAAGAGATTTCTGCTCTCATTCAGATCAACCTTCTGAACCATCTTAAGACCGGAAACGGCGATAAAGCCGTACAGTGCTATACAAACGCCGCCCATTACACAGTTAGGAATGGAAGCAAGGAAGGTAACGAAAGGTCCAAAGAAGGAAATAACCATACACATAACGGCAGTAGTAGTAATGGTAACTACAGAAGCGTTTCTGGTGATAGCTACGCAACCAACAGATTCACCGTAGGTAGTGTTGGGACAACCGCCGAAGAAAGCACCGGCCATGGAGCCAACACCGTCACCGAGAAGGGTTCTGTGAAGGCCGGGATCTTCAAGAAGATCTTTGTTAATAATAGAAGAAAGATTCTTATGGTCGGCAATATGTTCAGCAAATACAACGAATGCAACGGGAACGTAAGCTACTGCAACGGTTGCAATAAAGGAAGCGTCAATATCCTTTACACCCTTTAATGCTTCAATGAAGGAAAAATCGGGAACAGCGAATATTGTCATATCCTTGAATGCGGCAAAGTTAATAAGCTGAAGCTGTACGTTATCGGTAGCAATACCAATTACGGTAAATATAGTTGCAACTATATAGCCTACGATAATACCTAAAATAAAGGGAATAAGCTTTGCCATTTTCTTACCGTAAACCGAGAAAGCAAAAATAGAGAACAAGGTAATAATACCGCAGATAAGAGCAACGTAAGGGCTGCCGCCTTCAACCTTACCAACCTTAAGGTCGTTTACTGCATTAACAGCAAGAGAAAGACCGATAAGAGCAACGGTAGGACCAATTACAACAACAGGCATAAGCTTGTTAATCCAGTTAACGCCTGCAATCTTAACAACAATTGCGATAACAACGTAAACAAAACCTGCGAGCGTTGCACCGATAATAAGACCTGCATAACCTGCAGAAGTTGATACGGCGCCGGCGAATGCGGCACACATAGAACCGATAAATGCGAAAGATGAACCTAAAAATACAGGGCTTTTGAATTTAGTGAAAAGCTGATACACAATAGTACCAACGCCTGCGCCGAAAAGCGCGGCGGACTGACTCATTCCGTTACCTACGATTACAGGAACAAGAATGGTAGCAGCAAGGATAGCAAGTACCTGCTGGAACGCAAAGATTAGCATTGCGCCGAATTTTGGTTTGTCATGAATATCATAGACAAGTTTGTTTTCCATTTTTAACCCCTCCGAGTAAAAAAAATATTGTAGTTGAGCGCACACGCACCCACAAGATGTATTGTATCACATCAATTTGACATTTGCAAACATTTAATAACATTTATGTTGTATTTTCTTGTTTTTCGTATATTTTGTCCAAAAAGAAGATGTGTTTTTTTACACTGCCAAAATATTGATTTTTGCAATGTTTTTATGTTCTTATTTGTAATTGCTTTTAATTAGACTTTATGTTATAATTGCCTTGCAAAATTCATCCTCAGGAGGTTTTCCTATGATACCAAAGCTTAGCGAAATGACACTTGAACAAAAAATCGGTATGGTTCTTTGTGCAAGACGTTGCGGATATCCCGCAGAATTTGAAGAAACCTTAGAGCTTATTAAGAAAAGAGCCGTAGGCTGTGTTCAGATTCCCCTTAATGCAAAAACACCCGAGTACGTAAGAAGAATAAGAGAGGCAGCCGACTACCCCGTTCTTCTTATAAACGATATGGAAAAGGGCAACCCTCTTGCCGATTATCCACTTATTCCTGCGCTGACCTTAGCTGCAGTAAATAATAAGGAATACGTAGAAAGCTTTGCGAAGTGCATCGTTTCCTCTGCCAAAAAGCTGGGCATTGACGGTATCTGGGGCCCTGTTGTTGATATTCATCAGGTCAACGGTCCCGGCGGATGCCACCGTACCTTCGGTGATACCCCCGAAAAGATTTTAAACGCTACCGAGGTTATTAATCAGTATTTTACCGACCACGGCTTTATCGGTACCTCTAAGCACTACCCCGGCGGTCACGATTTACCGTACGACTCCCACATGGTAGAAAACGTTTCCTATGTTAGCGAAGAATATTTAAGAAACTTTACTCTTGTTCCTTACGTTGAGCTTTTAAAGAAGGGCTTACTCAGAGCAATAATGACCAGCCACACCACCCACGTTAATATTGATAAAGAGTACCCCGCAACCCTTTCTAAAAAAATACTCGGTATTATAAGAGAATACGGCTTCGACGGTGTTATTTTCAGCGACAGCCTTGCTATGATGGGTATTTTGCAGAAATACGGAGAAGGCCCCGCTATGGGTATTGCCTTTGATGCAGGTGTTGACATTATTCTGCCTAACTACCGTACTCCTATAAGCAAGTGCTACGAAATGATGGAAGAAAACCTTAAAAACGGTTTATTCACAGAAGAAAGATTAGATGAGGCTGTAAGACGTGTTCTTGCCCTTATGGAATTTTCCGAAAAGCATAAGGACGATATTCCCGAGGTTACCGAAAAGGATACTGAAAACCTTAGAAACGTTACAAGAGACTGTATTACCGCCATTACCGATGAGGGTATTCCCGCAGCACTTGGCAATAACGAAAAACGCAGACTTTTCGTAATTGTTACCGATAACGAATTTTCTGCCGACGAACCCGAGATGGAAATTACCGAATCACGTTGGTATGACCCCAAATCTGTTGCAGAAAAAATAAAAAAGGAATTCCCCAACAGCGAAGTAATGTTTATTCCCGAATTTGCTACTGCATCTCAGAACGAAAAGGTTCTTGTAACCGCAACCAAGCACGACGAGGTTGTATTCGTTACCTACTGTGCTACGGCCTGTTACCTCGGCACCGACTGTATGACAAGACGTACCGAAATGCTTATTAACTGTCTCATTATGTCGGGAAAGGTTTCTGCTGTTCTTCACTACGGCAACCCCCACGCAGTTGAGCCGTTACAGCACGTAAAACGTGTTATTTTCGGTTATAACGCAAACGCTTCTCTTCTCCCTGCCATTGACGTATTGGCAGGCAACATTGAAGCAAAGGGTACTCTCCCCTATAAAGTTGATTTACAATAATTAATTTCAAAAAACGGGTGTCTCAACGGAGACTACTTCTTTACGAAGTAGTCTCCGTTTTTCTATGCAAAGAAAAAATGACACTTTCAAAATTTGGAAGTGTCATAGTGGGTTACATACTTTTAAAAGGTAAATACTTACCGAAAAACAAAGATTTTTTCGGTGCGTAAAAATGATATATCTCTAACGAGATATGATATACGGCTTTGCCGTATGATATATTTTCCCTTCGTGAAAACATGATATAATATCCGTTCCTTAATATGCCGCAGGCATATATCATCGCTCGCCGAGCGATATCATACCAAAGGTATATCACCCGTTCCGTAGAGGAACGGATATCATTGAGGCACACATCCTTACGGAGTGTGCCTCAAAAGACACCCGTTTTTATTTTAAGTATGTTTATTTTTGCAATGTTATTCCGTTTATATTTGCAATTGAATTTAATATCTTCATATGATAAAATTAATTTGTAGTTAAATGCGAAAATTATTAATTTTTTTGCGGAGGAAAATGTAATATGAAAAAAACGTTAAGCCTGTTATTAGCCATAATACTCATCATCTCTGTTTTCAGCGGTGTTTTTGCGGTAAATGCTGCCGCCGGCGGCTTTGAAACCGATTTTTCCGACTTCAGCAGCACCGCCTGCTTTAAAAAGATTTACGATTCAAACGGAAAAGAAATAGTAGGAAAGTTTGCCTTCAACATCACAGACGACGGTTTACGTTACTTCCGAGAAGCCGACGAAGTCTTTTATAATCCAAGCGGCGGTGACAGAACTCATCTGCTTGGACACAACGTCTTCCCCGTTTCAAAAACAGGCAAATCTTCCGATATATTTGCTATAACCGCAAACACCTGTTATAAAATAGAGCTTTCCTATAACTGCGTTACCTTAGGCAACAGCGCTACCATTACCCTCGGTGCCGCTTTTGCACCAAACGGCGGTAACGCCGATCACGCCACCAACGGAAAGGCAAAGCGCAAGGATTTAACCACTACGGCAAACGGCACCGAATCGGTTATTATCAGTGAACTCGGCATTAATACCGCGGTTGGTTATTTAACAATATCCGACGTGCCTGTAGACGGCAGCACTTTATATGACAGACTTTACATATTGCTCAATTCTACCGCAAAATCCGATATAGATATTACGGTTACATCTCTTAAAATAAGTACTCTTCCTTCCATAATTCTTCATGACGTTAATTCAGGCAACCAAACCCATTACTTTGGTGAAGCGGGAGCCCCCTTCGCCTTAGAAGAAGAAAAGATTGAGGAAAGCTATTTAATTAATTCAAAAAGTCAATACATAAAGAAGCCCTCCACTCTTTACGCTGACAGCGCTTTGGAAACTGCGGTCAGCAATGCAACCTTCCCCACATCGGGCAGCATCACCTATTACGTAGCAAACGAAAACGTTACTATTGAAAATCAGGTAGCCTTTTGCGGCTTTGACAGCTTTACAACCCGTAAAACTATAAAAAATCAGAGCAACGCTACTATCGGCTTTAAGGAATTGAGTGATGCTATTCCAAGCGGCGCACAGATTAGTGATGAAGCCGCCTACACGGGCAGTAAAGCATTAAAATTCACTGCTGACAGCGCAGCTGATAAGGCTGTATATATAGGCAGCGGTTACGAGCTGAAGAACGGCGCGACATATCGTCTTTCCTTACACTATCGCGCAGTAGACACCAACAACACAGGCGACGTTACCCTCCGCTTCACTTCGGGCAACAGCGCTTCGGATATTATAAAAAGTGACTGTATAACCGCCAACACCCAAACCATAGCAAAAGCCTCGCTTAACGACGGCACTGTATGGAAAACGGCAGTTCTTTATTACACCGCCGACGTAAAGGGCGAAAACGCCGACCTTTACCTTGCTCCCGTGCTTAATATAACCACAAGCGGCGCGGCAGGAGTTTATATTGATACCTGCATTATAAGCAAGGTTGTTGAATCTGCAGGCACCTCTGTTTTAAAAGCCGAAGCAGACGGAAAACAGGCTTTACGCTTCTACTTCAGCTACGATGCAAACGGCGAAGAGATTATCGTTGATTCCAAAAAGCTTTCTATAGAAAAGCGCGGAATGTTATACGCGGCTGAAGATAAGCTTTTCACCCTTTCCGATTTAAACTTAACAAGTGCAGAAAGTAATCCTTATATTTACAAAACAGAAACCGATAATCTTTCAAATTGTTGGGATTACGACGCCGATAGCGAAAAAATAACCTATAGCGCTTATTTGAAGGATATTGAGGAAAAGCATTATGACAAAAAGCTTGCTATCAGGGGCTACCTTATTCTTTCCGACGGCACGGTATTTTATAGTGAAATAATAAACGAAAGCGTTAACTCGGTAAAGGAAAAGAGTGGGAAAAGGGATATGTATTACGAGCTTGTTGACGTAAGCGGTACCGATTATAAAAACCTTCACATTTATATTCCAACCTCCGATCCATCGGGCAAATACTTCATTCGCTACAATATGTATTACACCTATAGCGAACAGCCGGAGGATATAACCCTTGCCCAAAAGGCAAACACAGGCTATAATCAGGAAACCTACCGTATTAAGGGCGCTGAATTAGTTGAGAAAAACGGCGACAGCTTTACCGTTAAAATGCAAAATATTCTGCACGCGGGCGAATTGGAGCTTGCCATAAAGGAAAAAGGCGCAAGCGATTTTATAGGCGGTTACCACGGCGACGAAATTATGAAATACGCCCGTTTTTATGTTGATGGCAAGGAAATCTCCTTAAAATCCCAAGCCGAAGGCATTGTGCAATGCAACAACATAACCTTTGAAACCGATACAACTATGTACCGTTGTGCTTCGGGCACTGCCGAAAACAAAGTCGGCACCGCCGTATGCGAGCATTATCTTTACTACACATTTAACAGCAAGGATGGAATTGTGGTTGACCAAAAGGTAAATTGGCTTGTAGGCGATTTTAAAAACGACGTTCCCATGGTATGTATGTTTACCATAGGCCGTTATTCCGGTAAAACTAAAATCACCGACATAGTTGAATACTATAAATGGGACGGAAGCTACGTTGATACCGTAGATGCCACAGGCTACGGTCAGGGCGCTGAAGGCTTTGGCTATTCTTCTTATAACGGCCCTGCCTATGCGATTGCTTACAGTAAGGATAGCGGCTATAAAGCCACCGTTGGTTACAAAAACATTAAAGGTCTTACCGATACCTTCCAAAACTACGTATGGATTCGTCCCTATAACGATAACAAGGTATATTATAAAGCCAACGCAGGCAGAACAAACGCTATCGGCGAGGTATGGGAATGGACCAATTACTTTAACTTCGACTACGTTACCCCCGAAAATTAATATTTAACTTAAAAAGCCTAACGGAACAAGCCGTTAGGTTTTTTTGCAAAAAAATGTTGTAATAGCGCCGATTTAATGATAAAATAAAAGCACAAAGCTTAAGGAGGAATTTTTATGAAATGCAATAATTGCAGCTTTGAACACGAGCAGCCCTTCACCTTTTGTCCCGCCTGCGGAGCGGATAACCGCTACGTAGCACCCGTCAACCCTGTTTTTGAAAGGCTTCTTTCCCTTTTGCAGGACAAAAAGTTTTTAACCCTTTGCATATTATTAACCGTTTCCTGCGGTTTATCATTGTTTGGCGGAAGCATTCAGCTTTTAAACATACTTATTGCCATTTTCCTGTGGATTGCCTATAACAACGGTAAAAAGGGTGTACTTGAACACAAACAGCTTAAAAACGTAAGCGGTACGGTTTATGCAATGTATATTATAAATTACGTTGCCTTCAGCTTATTTATAGTATTAGGCCTTATTTTCGCGCTTATTTTTACGTTAATATCCGGTGTTAGCGAGGTTCAAAACGAATTTATCAATGGCTTTTACGAGGGTCTTAGGGTATCGGGCATGGAGGTGCACGAGTTTGAGCAGATACTCAGCCAAATCGGCATTACCATGAGAGAAATATTACCCTTATTCGGTTGGATATTCTTTATTGTATTTACCATTACAGGCGTTTTCGGTATAATATTTAACGCTATCGGTCTTTCTAAAATCCGCCGCTTTGCAAAATCGGTTTGCATAAGTGCCGAAAGCGGTACGTGGGCTATTGAAAAGGCAAAAGGCGCTAAAACCTGGCTTATCGTATTTGCTGTATTCGGCGGCATTTCGGCTTTAACAAACCTTTCGGGCAACTTTTTAGCCGCCGCAGGCGCAGGTGTTGAGGTTGCCACTATGATATTAGCCGTAATTCTTATTAAAAAATACTTTATAAACGAAAACGAAGATTAATCCCTAAAGCAAAAACCGTGTACCCTTGTTAAGGCCAAGGGTACACGGTTTTTTATTTTATATTGTTTTTCTCCAGCCGAAAATATTATTATAAATATCTCCCTTTAAGAAGAAATCGTCCAGTACGGAATCGGTGTAAGCTTTTGTTTCGTCAACGTACTGTTTAAGCGCTTCTATGGCTGCCTTACTTTCTTCATCCTTGCCTCTGAAATAAAGAATATATGCGTCAGCGTAAAGCTTAACCATTTCTGCGTGGTAATAAAGGTATTCCCAATCCTTGGAAATCTCCTTTTTCTTTTCAATACAGTTCTTTTTAAAGTCCTCTACGGTTTCCTTTGCCTTTTCGTATTGCTGTGCCATAGCTTCCTTTTCAAAAGGCTTACTTCCTCTAAGCACCTTAGGCTCAAACAGACGGGAAAGCTCTGCCATATAGCCTTCTACCGTATCAGCATCCTCGCCGAAAGCGGCGGCAAAATACTCCTTGGAAATTTCTTTAAAGGATTTATTTTTATCCCAAAGAGCCTCTGCCATAGCGTAAAGAGGAAGTGCGGTGGGTAGTGCGGTGCGCTGTAGCTGACAGCTAACCATTCCGTCGAGTCCCAATTTATCAAGAGAAGCCATATCCCTTTGCAGAATTTCTGCTACTTCGTAATAACCGGGGTCATAGTGGTGGTCCCACATAAGGTGGTAGTCAAAGAGGAAGCTATCCTTAAAGCCTTGCTCCCTTTGCCACATTCTAAGCCTTTCAACGCTTACCGCAACCGAAGCGGGACGGCTTATATTATTACGAACGTAAGGCTCAAGCTCTATTTTTTCATCCAAATCAACCTCGTCATAAGAAGTGGAATATGTACGGGTAATGGGAGCAAACATAAGGGTAAAGCGATCGGGATTACTAAGCTTTTCGGTTTCGGGGGCAAACATAAGCTCGTTATAAAGCAGGCAAACTATCTTAGTGTTTATATTTTCTTTAGTAAGCTGCTTATCAAGCTTATTAAGCAGTATAACGTAAAAATCAGAGGGTGTGTGCTTTTGGCAGTTTTCACATTCGCAGTGGTTGTTTCTGCCGTCGGCAAGCCAAAAATGAACGTAATCCTCTAACGGGTGTTTTTTGCAATAATCCACAATGCAATTAACCATTTTTTCCTGAACTTCCGGATTGGAATAGCATAGGTTAGTATTAAGTGCAATGCCGTAACGGAAGTCTCTTTTGCCTCCCACAAGGGCAAGATACGGCTTTATAGCTTCCGGTGCTTCGGGGAATTTATCCCATCCCGTAGCCTCAATACCAAAGGGCTCACAGGTCCAACCGTGACCTACGGTATGATACTTACAGCCGCGCTTTTCAATTTCTTCTTCCACCGCATCCATAATAGCGTTAACGTCACCTGCAGTCATATCATCACCGTAGTAACGCTTAAAGAAGGTTGCGGGGGTAAAAAACTGCTTAAAGTAGGCATTCATTCCCACCTTAGGAAGCCAGTCAACCATATTATATATATGTTCAGAACCTGCGCTTCCTTCAATACATACACCTCTGTGATTGTAAGAAGCGGTTTCCTTTAATTTCACGTTAAGCAAAGAAGCGGAAAGCTTTTTCTCCGGTATTTTTTCGCCGTCCTTACCGGGGCGTATAAAGCGGCAGCCAAGCTCCTTCATAAAGCGGTAAACGGCAATAAGCACAGTTCTTTCGTTAGAAGCGCTGATGAAGCCAACGCCTTCTTTTACGTCTATATAAACAGTGTCCTTATCGCTTTTTTCGGTAAAGCCAAGACCTACCCAGAGGGCATTTTTAACTGTTTTGTCAAAAGCGTCGTATTTTCGCACGTCGAGAACAAGGGTAGAATCCATTTCCTTTATAAGGCGGACAAGCTCCTCCACGGCGAAGGAAACTGTTTTGTTATCACCTATTTTAGCAATTGTAAGTTTCATAAAAAGCACCTCTTAAATTGTTTTTCTCCAACCAAACAGGTTGTTATATACGTCACCTCTTAAGAAATTATCATCAAGCACAGTATCGGCAAAGGTTCTTATACTGTTGACGTAATCATAAATTTCTTGAGCTTTGGCCTTACATTCGTCTTCGTTACCGTTAAATCTTGCAATATAAACGTCTGCATAGATTTTAACAAGCTGTGCGTGATGGAAAAGATATTGCCATAGTTTAGAGTTTTCTTTAAGCTTCAAAATGTAATTGTTAATAAACCCTTCAACGACCTGCTTTGCTTTTTCATATTTTTCGGTCATTTCCTTTGCGTCATAAGGCTTTTCACCTCTGAGCACTTCGGGAACGAAAAGCTTTGATAGAGTGCTCATATATTCTTCTACCACGTCTGCATATTCGCCGTAAGCGGCAAGATAATATTCTTTAGCAATATCGTCAAAGGTTTCGTTTTTGTTCCACAAGGTTTTTGCCATACAGTACATAGGCAGGTTATTGGGGAAGGCAATACGCTGAAGCTGACAGCTTATCATTCCGTCAAGTCCGATTTTATCTAAAGAAGCCATATCCTTTTGGAGAATTTTTGCTACACCGTAGTATCCGGGGTCATAGTGGTGGTCCCACATAAGATGGTAGTCGAAAAGCATAACGTCTTTAATGCTTTGTTCTTCTTTCCACTTTTTAAACATTGCCACAGCCTTTGGAAGCGAATATTTAAAGACGTTTTCGTTTCTTCTATAAGGTTCTAATTCTATTTCTTCATTAAAATCATAGTCTGCGTAAGAAACGGAATAGGAACGGGAAATGGGAGCAAAATCAAGAGCGAAACGGTCGGGGTTATTAAGCTTTTCGGTTTCGGGCGCCCACATTAAATCATTATAGGAAGACAGTATGATTTTTGAATCCAAACCGTTTGCGGTTAATTTTTCATCCACTTCATTAGCCATCATAACCAGAAAATCCGACGGTATCTTCTTTTTACAGTTTTCGCATTCGCAGTGATTATTATTACCATCCGCCATCGAGAAAGCGATATAATCCTTATGCTTATTATTTTTACAATAATCGACTATGTAATCAACCATTTTAGTTCTGACGGTTTCGTTTGAATAACAGAGATTAGTATTGAGCGGAATGTTTTTATTGAATTTGCGTTCACCGTCACGCATAGCAAGTATATTTTTAATTTCTTCGCTCGGTTCACCCTTAAATTCATTCCAGCTTGATGCTACAAGACCGAAAGGAGCGCAGGTCCAGCCATGGCCTACAGCCTGATATTTAAGACCGCGTTTTATAATATCCTCGTCTAATGCCCTTATTATAGCGTCTACTTCGCTGTCTTCAAGTTCATCTGAAAAATTTCTGTAAAACTGATTAAAAAAGGTAGCGGGTGTTAAGAACTGGAAGTGATATTCATTCATACCCACCTTAGGCAACCAGTCTATCATATTGTAAACGTGCTCGTAAGAAACGGTACCCTCGATACAAATTCCTCTATGACCGTACGAAGCAGTTTCGCTTACACTTACGGTTAAATTTTTTTCGCAAAGTGCTTTTTTAGGAATACTCTCCCCTTCTTTGCCGGGGTAAAGAAAAGTGCAACCCATTTCTTTCATAAAACGGTAAACGGCAACAAGCACAGTTCTTTCGTTAGAAGCGCTGATGAAGCCAACGCCTTCTTTTACGTCTATACAAACAGTGTCCTTATCGCTTTTTTCGGTAAAGCCAAGACCTACCCAGAGGGCATTTTTAACAGTTTCATTAAAAGCGTCGTATTTTCGCACGTCGAGAACAAGGGTAGAATCCATTTTCTTTATAAGGCGGATAAGCTCCTCCACGGCAAAGGAAACAGTTTTATTATCACCTATTTTAGCAATTGTGAGTTTCATAAAAAGCACCTATTAAATTGTTCTTCTCCAACCAATAAGGTTATTGTAAACGTCGCCCTTTAGGAAGTTATCATCGAGCACGGTATCGGTAGCTTCTCTTAAATCCTCGCACATTTTAGAAAATACCTTTACCTTTTCCTTTACGCCTTCTTCATTTTTATTAAAGCGGTCAATATAAATATCGGCATAGTATTTTACAAGCTCTGCGTGGTAAGCAAGGTATTCAAAGGCCTTCACTTCATTTTTAAGCTTATCTATGTATTTTGCTTTAAAGTCGCCGATAAAGGATTTGGCCTCGTTATACTGCTTTATCATTTCTTCTGCCTTATAAGGCTTTTCGCCCCTAAGCACTTCGGGCACAAAATATTTTGACAAAGCCGAAAGGTATTCTTCTACTACGTCTGCGTATTCGCCGTAAGCGGCAAGATAATATTCTTTAGCAATATTTTCAAAGGTTTCGTTTTTGTTCCACAAGGTTTTTGCCATACAGTACATAGGCAGATTTGTGGGGAAAGCAATTCTCTGAAGCTGACAGCTTATCATTCCGTCAAGACCCAATTTATCAAGAGAAGCCATATCCTTTTGCAAAAGCTTTGCCACCTGATAGTATCCCGGGTCATAGTGGTGGTCCCACATAAGGTGGTAGTCAAAAAGCATAACGTCCTTGATTTGCTGACCGTTTTGCCATTTTTTAAACATTGCCACAGTTTCGGGCAGAGAGCGCTTAAAGGAGTTTTGGTTCCTTTTATACGGTTCTGTTTCTATTTCTTCATTAAAATCATAGTCTGCGTAAGAAACGGAATAGGAACGGGAAATGGGAGCAAAATCAAGAGCGAAACGGTCGGGGTTATTAAGCTTTTCGGTTTCGGGCGCCCACATTAAATCGTTATAAAAGGGCAACAATATTTTGGTATTTATTCCCTGCTCCGCTAACTTTTCGTCCAAGTCATTCATCATCATAATAAGATAATCTGACGGAGCTTTTTTCTTACATTCTTCACATTCGCAATGGTTATTACCGCCGTCTGCCATCCAGACAGCAATATAATCCTTATGCTGATTGTTTTTACAGTAATCTACAACACAGTCAACCATTTTGCGTCTAACGGTTTCGTTAGAATAACAAAGATTTGTGTTAAGCGGCTTATTACCTCTGAATTTTCTTTCTCCGTCAAGCTGAGCAAGTATTTCTTTAATTTCCTTTGGCGGCTCTCCTTCATATTCATACCAGCCCGAAGCCTTAAGTCCAAAGGGCTTACAGGTCCAGCCGTGGCCTACCGCCTGATATTTAAGACCGCGCTTTACAATATCCTCGTCTAATGCCCTTATTATAGCGTCAACTTCGCTGTCCTCAAGCTCTTCGCCAAAGCTTCTGTAATACTGATTAAAGAAGGTAGCGGGTGTTAAGCACTGGAAGAAGTATTCATTCATACCAACCTTGGGCAACCAGTCTATCATATTATAAACGTGCTCGTAAGAAACGGTACCCTCTATACAAATTCCTCTGTTTCCAAAAGATGCAGTTTCGTTTACACTTACGGTTAAATCTTTTTCGCAAAGTGCTTTTTTAGGAATACTCTCCCCTTCTTTACCGGGGTAAAGATAGCGGCAACCAAGCTCCTTCATAAAACGGTAAACGGCAACAAGCACAGTTCTTTCGTTAGAAGCGCTGATAAAACCAACACCGTCTTTCACATCGATATAAACAGTGTCCTTATCACTTTTTTCGGCAAAGCCCAAGCCTACCCAAAGAGCATTTTTCACCGTTTCGTCAAAGGCGTTGTATTTTCTTACGTCTAAAACAACGGTAGAATCCATTTCCTTTATAAGGCGGATAAGCTCCTCCACGGCAAAAGAAACGGTAGCGTTATTACCTATTTTAGCAATTATAAGTCTCATACGATTTTCTCCTTGTATATTTTACTTGATTATACTATTGCAAAACAAACTCTGTCAAGTAATATAAATCTTTTTTTCGGTCTTTAAAAAGGTTTCAGTATATCCTTTCAAAATTATGCTCGGTTTCAATAAATTCCTTAATATCAAACGGGTTATCAAAAACCGAATAAGCAATTAGAAGCTTAGCGTAGGCAGTCTCACGGGTGGTCCCAAAAAGGAAGCTCACCTTGTCGCCGATAACGGCAACCGTTTCGTAAGTGCCCTTTTTATTTTCGCCGGGTGTTAAATATATATGGGTAGTGTCACCGCAACGCTTAATCATATAAAGAAGCGAATTTTTATTGTTTTGGTCTATAGCGCAAGCCGTACCCGAATGGTAAGTGCCGTGAAGCACCGCGGAAAAGCGTGAATAATCAAAGACGTCGTAATTAAGCCCCACGTACGGCTCTATCATTAGTATACATTCCTTTAAAGCGGGTAAAGCCTTAATATTAAGATTGCCTTTTCTTTTGTGCGGCGGATAAAGCCTTGCTATTGCTTCAAAGCAATTTTCATCACTTATATCTATCATACCGCTACTAAAAAAATCTTCGCTGTAATCAGCACACTGTGTTATACGGGAAGCAAGGTGAAGGTAGGTTTTAGAATCGCTTATGTTTTTGTAAACCACGTACACGTTTGGAGAAATCCCTTTACAAATACATTCAACTGCCGCTTTAAAGTTTGCGTTTCCGTTGGATTTTTCAGAGTGTAAAGGCTTATTTGCCGAAACAAAAAATACAGGTATGGTAGTGTTACATAATAGCTGTGCAAAAAGCGCGGCGGAAAAGCCGAGAGTATCGGTGCCGTGGGCAAAAATAATTCCGTCGTAATTTTTATTTTCATTATATTCACGATAGGTATCTATAATTTTATTCCAAGTATCTACCGTCATATTTTCGCTTAAAACAAATAAATTCTTGCTAACTTCAATATTAACCTTTTTGGCAAAGGGCGAATCACCGTTTATAAAATTTTCCTTTATAAGCGCGCCTGCTTTTTGGCTTACCGAAAGATTACCATCGTTATTAAGGGCGGTACAAATGGTGCCGCCGACCAAAATAAGCAAAATATTTTTCATTGTTTCCTCCGAGAAAAAACGGGAGTAACCTAATAATTACTCCCGTTCTCCTTTTCTCACTAACAGTTTCTAAGTTTTTCTTCAAGAAGCTCCTTAATAACAGCAGGATCACCTGCTCCTCTAAGCTCCTTCATACAAGCACCGAAAAGCGCCTGCTTAGCCTTTTCCTTGCCGTTTTTATAGTCCTCGACAGCTCGGGAATTATCGGCAATTACCCTTTCGATAACAGCTTCTACCGCACTCTGGTCAAACTTCTTATCAAGTCCCTGCGCCTTGCAATAGGCTACGGGGTCAACGTCGTTTTCCACAACGGCAATAAGAATCTTTTTACCGGCATTACGGTTAATGGTGCCGGCGTTTACCATTTTTATAATAGCGGCAAGCTTTTCGGCGGTAACGTTAAGCTCGGCGAGGGTTTTGCCGTCCTTACGAAGAACGCCTGCGCAGTCGGTAAGAATCCACACCGCAACGTCCTTAGCCTCACAGCCCATAGAGGTAACGTCGTCAAGAAGCTTGCAAAGCTTATGGTTATGAATAAGCATTTCAATTTCCTTTTCGGAAATACCTGCCTCACGGTAAGCCTCTGCCTTTTCATCAATTTCAACAGGCTTAGCGGCCTTTATTTGCTCGAGCCACTCGTCGTCGATAATAATAGGCATAAGGTTTGCATCGGGGAAATAGCGGTAATCGGCTTCGGTTTCCTTGTTACGCATAGCCATGGTTTTACCGCTTACGTCGTCAAAGCGTCTTGTTTCCTGAACAAGCTCCTCGGTTTCAAACTCAAGAGCATCAATATGGCGCTGTGCTTCATAACGTATAGCGCGCTCAATGGCTTCAAAGGAGCTCATATTCTTAATTTCGGTACGAACGCCAAATTCACTGCTGCCTTCGGGGCGAACGGAAATATTAACGTCGCAACGCATTGCGCCCTCTTCACATTCTGAAATACCGCCTGAGCGGAACATTGATTTAAGCTTGTTAAGATAAGCGAGCACTTCCTCAGCACTGCGAAAATCAGGCTGAGTAACAATTTCAATAAGGGGCACGCTGGTACGGTTAAAGTCAACAAAGGAAAATTTTCCGTCGTGAACCAATTTACCTGCATCCTCCTCCATATGAATCTGCTTAATGCGGATATCACGGCTGCCTGAGCTTGTTTTTACCGTAACAAGACCGTTACGGCAAATAGGATGGTTAAGCTGGGTTATCTGATAAGCACAAGGCAAATCGGGATAATAATAATTCTTTTTATCGAAGGTGGTATAGCGGCTTATTTCACAGTTGAGCATAAGGCCTGCCGTTACGGCGAGCTCTACAACTCGCTTATTCATAATGGGAAGCATACCCGGCATACCACTGCAGGCAGGACAAACACAATCGTTAGCCTCCTTAGGTGAAGAATGTCCACCGCAGGAACAGAAAATTTTAGATTTTGTGTCAAGCTCAACGTGGGTTTCAAGACCTATAACGATTTCATAGTTCATATTATTCACCCATCCTTTCAACACAGTCGGCAAGGCTTAAAAGTGTGCTTTCACTAAACGCCTTACCCATAAGCTGAGCTCCGCCGCTTACAAGAGCAGGAGTACCCGTAAGGTTGGAAACGGCTGTAAATATGCTCTCATCGAACACCTTATTGAAGGCTTCCTTAATATCGTAAGCCTTATATTCACATTTACTGCATACGGGAGTAAGCACAGCGTCGTACTTATCGGTAATAAGCGCAAATTTTTCGCTGATAATACGGCGCACCTTTAAGGACTTGCCGTAGCATTGGTCGTAACGGTTTTTAGACAAGGTATCGGAGCCGTAAAGTATAACTGCCTTAGTAAGGAAGTTAAAGCCTTCGGTTCTTGAATTAACGTAAAGCTCGTCAATGTTACGGTATTCCTCGGCACGGTGACCGTATTTAACACCGTCGTAACGGGAAACGTTGTTGCAGGTTTCAGCGGTCATAAGAATCTGCCAAGCGGTATTTGCAAGACCGAAAAAGTCAGCCGAAATTTCCTCAACTATAACGCCGTTTCGGGTAAGCTTTTCGGCAAAAGCCTTAACCCTTGCAACGGTTTGCTCGTCAGCCTTTTCCATAAGCTCCTTAATTATACAAACCTTTTTACCCTTTACGTTTTCGGCAATGGTATAGTCGTAGCCGTCATTTTTAAGGCTGGTGCCGTCCTTTTGGTCATTGCCTGCAATAACCTCCATAATCTCCTTTACACCCTTTGCATTTTGGGCATAAACACCTACCTGCTCACCCGAAGCGGCGCAGGAAATTACACCGTAACGGGAAACGGTACCGTATGTCGGTTTTAAAAAGTCAACACCCGAAATTGCGGCGGCACGACGTGTAGAGCCGTTCATATCAACGCCAAGGGCGGCCTTTACGCTTTTTTCCTTAACAAGGCAAGCGGCGGCGCCTTTAAGAAGGTCTTCTTTTTCGCCATAGTAGGAAAACTCTCCCACAAGGTCAAGGCCAAACTCACCAACGTGGGTTTTGCCCGAAATCTCATAGCCCTTAGCCTGCAGACGAGTTACCGCCTCGGCACTAAACAGAGGCTTAAAGCCCTCTAATATACGAGAGCCTGCAGCAGAGGTAACACCCTTTACGAGAATGGTATCATCAACCGCTATAGTACCCTTATCGGATATTTTTTCAGCATAATATTTCATTTAAACCCACCTCACTTTACAAGTCGCGGAACCTGCCAACCGTCGTCGCTTCGTTGGGGAGCGCCCTGAAGCAGACTTTCCCTTGTGAATTCTTGCTTACGCTGATCTTCACGAAGCACGTTGGTCATAGGCATAACGTAAATCATTTCTTCGGTATTTTCGGTATCAACAGCCAAAAGCTCTGCTTCGCTTTCCTTCATACTGCTGAATATACCCTCCATTACAGCCTCCTCCTCTTCGCTTAAAGCAATTTGGTTAAGCTGCTGAGCATTAGAAAAGGTTGAGCGCTTATCCGACTGCCTTTTGGCACCACCCGAAGCGGTGACACGGGTAGCAAGAGCACTGTTGTTGCCAAGGAGATGAACGTCCTCAAGCTGCTGATTGGTAACCTCGCTGGGAGCACCCAGTAAAAGGTCCTGTGCATTACCGTTAAGGGGGAATGCAATAACGTCGAGAATCTTTTCCTCATCGGTAAGAAGCATTACCATACGGTCAACACCCGGTGCCATACCTGCGTGGGGCGGAGCACCGTACTGGAATGCTGTATAAAGCGCATTAAAACGTGTTTTAAGCTCGGCCTCGGAATAGCCCGCAATACTGAAGGCCTTTTTCATAATGTCAATATCGTGGTTTCTAACGGCACCCGAAGCAAGCTCAATACCGTTACAAACAAGGTCGTACTGATAAGCAAGCACCTTAGTGGGGTCGTCGCCCATAAGAGCCTCCATACCGCCCTGAGGCATCGAGAAGGGGTTGTGAGTGAATATGGTATCGCCCGTTTCCTCATCAATTTCGTACATTGGGAAGTCTACGATAAAGCAGAACTCAAAAGCATCATCCTTAATAAGGTCAAGCTGTTCGGGACGTGCAAGCCATGTACGGATAAGGCCCGCCTTTTTTTCGGTATCATTTTTCTTATCATCGCAAATAAAGAAGAGAGTTTCCCCTTCCTTTACGCCTGTAAGAGTAATAATTTCATTTTTCTTTTCATCGCTTAAAAACTTAGCGATAGGGCCTATAAAGGCGCCTTCCTTAAGAGTGATATAGCCAAGACCGCCAAGGCCGACCTCGGGGCCTGTTGCAAACTTTAAGGAGTCCTCGAAAAATTTATTTGATTTACCTCTGCAGTCGGCAACTATACCGCGAACAGGTCTGCCCCTGAAGGCAGGGAAATTAACGTCGGCAAAGAAGTCGGTTAAATCACAAATAATAAGCGGATTGCGAAGATCGGGCTTATCGGAGCCGTATTTCATCATAGCATCGGCATAGGTGATGCGGCGGAAGGGCTTTTCACTTACCCTTTTATTTGAGAAGGTAACGAAGGTATCGTGAACAACGTCCTCGCAAACGTCCAATACCTCCTCCTGTGTAGCAAACGCCATTTCAAAGTCTAACTGATAAAATTCGCCGGGGGAACGGTCGGCTCTGGCATCCTCGTCACGGAAGCAGGGAGCAATCTGGAAGTAACGGTCGAAGCCCGATACCATAAGCAACTGCTTAAACTGCTGAGGTGCCTGAGGCAAAGCGTAGAACTTGCCGGGGTGCTTACGGCTCGGCACAAGGAAGTCACGGGCACCCTCAGGTGAGGAGGCCGTAAGAATGGGAGTCTGCATATCGAGGAAGTTCTTTTCCTCCATTTTATTACGCAGATGACGAATTATTTTAGACCTTATAACAAGGTTTTCGTGGTTTTTAGGGTTACGAAGGTCAAGGTAGCGATACTTAAGGCGCAATTCATCCTTACTGCTTCTTGAAGCCCTTACGTCAAAGGGGAGCATATTATGGCTTTTGCCCAAAATAGTAAGGGAGTCGGCAACAAGCTCAACCTTACCCGTAGCAATTTTGCTGTTTACGGTTTCCTCGTCACGCTTTTCAACCTTACCCGTTACGGTAATAACGGTTTCACGGTTAACGCCGTTTAATAAGGCTTCGTTATGAACGACAACCTGAGTCACACCCGTATAGTCGCGAAGGTCGATAAATATAACTCCACCGTGGTCACGCAAGGCGTCTACCCAACCTGCAAGGGATACGGTAGTACCTATATGCTCATCCCGTATATCGTTACAGAATAGCGTTCTATACATTGATAAAACCTCCTAAAGCTTATGAAAAAATAAAAGTCCCGGGAATATTTTCATATTCCCGGGACGAGTATACTGAAAGTAAACCCGCGGTGCCACCCGCATTGACGCATTTTTAAAAAATGCATCCTCTTTTTAATATTAAGTTTAGACCGCGCGAAGTGTTCCCAAGCTTACTACTCATCCGAAACACGCTTTCAGTCCCTGACGTGTTCTCCCTGACAGACTTTCCAAAAAAGCTGAGTCTTCACTAAGTATTATATCAACGCCCCGTTTTTTTGTCAATAATATTTTTCCTGTAAAGTATTACAAATATACCTGCAATCGGGCGGTAATTTAGTATTATTTTTACATAGGCGGCAAAAGGTTGTGCCAGTTTTTGTCGATATGCGGAAAATCGGGTGTTCTTTCTCTTCTTTCCTTAGGCATATTATTTATTTTATCAACCTTTTCAAGATAATATTTACGGTACGTATCGTTTTCTCCGCTCATTTTAGGAAGGCTTACCGCACTCAATCCTTTATTCACCCTAAAGCACAAAAAATAACTGCGGCTTATTTTTTCATCAAAAACATTATAAACGTCATCCTCGTTAACAACTTGTTTTTCTTCAATAAGCTTTTCGGCAACAAGGCTTACAACGTCACTTCCGCTACCGCCGATACCGATAACTACGTATTTTTCCATATTTTACCGTCCTAATATAAAGCGCTTTATGTTATTGTAGCATAATTTAAAGGAAATTAAAAGTAATATATTAACATTCCTCACCTTGACACCGTATTGTAATTATAATATAATTTTTTAATAAGAAATAAGAAGATGGGGTGAAAAAATGAGTGAAAATAACTCAAGTTTTGAAGAATTGAAAATTGAAGAACAGGAAACCGAAAACGAAGAAAAAAACAAGTCTTTCTCCAAAAGCGACTGGCTTAAGCGTTTTTTGACGCCCGAATGTATTACCGCCTTTTTCCTTTCGGTTATGAGTATTATTATTTCTATAGTAAGCCTTTCTACCGACAAAACAAGCCGTAATATTGCCGCAAAGGAGCTTGAAATACTTACTAACGACCGTGAGGCTTATTTTACCGTTAACACCACCTCCGACGGCTATAAAAACAACGATAAGGAATTCGTTCTGCCCTTTTTGATTAAAAACGAGGGCGGCAGAATATCGGGAGCTTCGGTAAGCGTTTCCTCTCATATTAAGGTTATGATGACGCTAAGCGGAATTCAAAAGCAAGAGGTAAACGGCAAGGTGGTTTCTAAGGCTGATTTTTATCAGGTGCTTTTCGTGATTCCCGTAAAGGACCTTGCTTACCTTGATAAAGAAAGCTATAAGGCCTACGACCAGCAAAGCAAAAGCTTTAAGGTTTATGAGCGCTACCCTAACAACTTTTTTGATTTTTTAGATTTGATAGAAGAAAAAATCTGCATAAACGACGAGCGCCTTACAGCCGCATGCGCAAGGTTCGACGAATTGGAAATACGGTACTGCAACTTTGAAAACGTTTCTAAAAAGGTGGTTTACAACTTAGGCACCGACTATATGTCAACCATTCCCGAAAATTGGAAGGATGAATACACAGAAAAAAACATTAAGGTTATTACTATAGGCCATACCTTTGACAGCTACACCGAGGAAACCGCGCAAAGCATTGCCGACTACTTATACTACCGCTTTAATTTTGAAAAAAACATATACGATAAATCAAATAAAGCACAAGCTTCATAAAACATAAAACCTCTGCAGTCCATTGGGACTGCAGAGGTTTTTAATTTAACCTGCAAAGCCTAAATTACACCTTAATTCTTGCCACCTTACCCCAAGGCGGGTCTACCTTATCGTTATTAAGGAGCCACAAAACGGGAATTCCCATAGCCTGCTTTTCTGCGGGAAAGGGCGCATAGCCGTCGGTAAGAACAACTATACTTGCAGGCGGATTTTCGAACATTTTCTCCTTGACGTAGTGAAAGATTATGTGAAAGCTGGTGCCTCCGCCGCCTGCAGGCCTTATAATTCTGAATTCATCCTCGTTTTCAAAGGGCTTCGGCTCAATAATCGCCGCATCAAAAAAGCCGAGCCACCCCTTTAGCTTTCCGTCGAACTGGTCGATGGCACCTTTAATTTCGGAATATGCCGCCGTTATCATTTTATCCGACATAGAGCCGGAGGTGTCTATCATAAAAAGAATATCTTTAACCACGTTTTCCTTTTCGTTAAAATCGGGCAAAAAGAAGGGGCTTTCCTCAAAACGCCTGTCGGGAGGAGAAAATGAGTAATCGGTTATTTCCTCCTGTACAAAGCTGTTTAAAACGGTACGCCAATCGGTCTGGGGCTTTAAAAGCTCGTCCATAATTCTTTTGGCAAACATCGGCATTAAGCCGCGGGTGTTTGAAGGGTCGCGTATTTCAACAGCCTTTACGGCATCCTCAAAGCGTTTAACCCAAAAATCTCTGATACCGTCGTCCTCTTCAATGCTTCCCCATCGGCTGTGGTCATCCCAATTCGATTTACCGATTCCCTTGACGTTGCCTTTAACGCCCTTTTTGCCTTTCCCCTCCATACCATCACCGTTGCCGCCATTACCCTGTTCGCCGTTGTCCTCGGCCGCTCCAAAGCCTTGATTACCGCAATTTGCTTTCATTGAGGCAGGAAGCATTTCGTAAACCTGCTCGGCGGTATATAAATACCCCTCCTTGCCGTCGGGTGCAAGGTGCATTGCTTCACCGTATTTATTAAGAGTAATACTGCTTAAATTCATACCGTTTTCCATTAAAATATTGGAATTAACCACAATATCGCAGGCAATATTAAAGGCGCTTGCATCACGCTCCCCCGTTCGCATACAATGCTGAAGCACCACGTGAAGCACCTCGTGCATCATTACGAAATCAAGCTCGCCGTCGGAAAGGGACTCAAGAAAATCGGGACCGAAATATATGAAACGCCCGTCGGTTGCCGCGGTGTCTAATTCCTTATCGACGGCAAAACGCATATTCATAAGCAAAAGCCCGTAAAAGCCGTGATTACAAAGCAATCGCATACGTGACAGCAGCAGCCGCTGTATGTATTTTTTCAATTTTTCATCAGACAGAGCCATTAAGCAGCTTTCCTTTCGTTTGCAACCATCTTGAAAAAGCAGGGATTCTCAACAGCTTTTCCTTATAGTTTTTGTCAACGTACATATAATCCCTTAAAAGCAGGGCGGAAAAATCGGGCGGCATACCGTCGGCATAGGAAATAGAATTTGCTATTTTTTCAAGCTCCTCCTTATGCTCCCTCGCATAAACCGTCATAGCCGAGGTAAGAGCGTACAGCGCATCGGTGCCCTTCGGCACGGGCGGTCTTTTGCCTTCAAATATATCTTCAATATCGGGTAAATTTGAGCAAACCTTTGCCCAGGTACGAAATTCTACCGCTGCACCCGAGCCTATCAAGCCCGATATAAGCGGATACATATTATCAACGTCATTATCAACGTAATTTAAAAGGTTGCTTACCATTTCCCAAGAGCGGGGCGTGGTAAAGGCCAAGTCATCACTGCCTGCCTCGAAGCCGCAAAGGAAGTTTTGTCTGAAGGATAAAAAGCCGAGCACCTTTTCGTTAATGCCGTTTCTTATTGCCCATTCCTTCCACGAGGTAAAGCTTACCTCTACGTCAATATGTAAAAGACGGTTCGCGAGTGCCTTAGGCATTTTAAAGGCAACCGATTTATCGGTTACTCTGTTACCTGCGGCAATTACAATGCAGTTTTCGGGTAATTTATGCTCACCCACTATTCTGTCAAGGGTAATTTGATATGCCGCCGCCTGAACCGACTGCGGCGCCGCCGATATTTCGTCAAGGAACAGTATATTTACCACATCGTCACTGTCATCCATTTGGAAAATTTGAGGCTTCAGCCATATGGCAAGGGTTTTATCGGCATTTGCCGTGGGAATACCCCTTAAATCTATTGGATTAAAAAGCAAAAGGCGAACATCGGTTACAACGGTTTTTTTACCTGTTTCTTCTTTAATTTCCCGTGCAAGCTGTCTTATTGCCTGAGATTTACCTACACCCGGCGGTCCCCAAAGCATAACCGACGGCAGGCACTTCATTGAAAGTCCTTTATTAATAATACTGCAATAGCTGTGAGATAGGTTCTTTATAACCTTTCCCACGTTCATAGAAGGTATATTGGTAAGCTTTATTTCACTCATAATTTATCTACTCCCAATTTTTTATCAATTTCGCTTAACTTTTTCTGAGTTTCCTTTATTTTATCTTCATAGGTTTCGGTTTTGGTAAGCTCGGTTTTTATATCCTCCTGCCTTTTGCAAAGCTCGTCATAGCCAACACTCAGCTTTTCAAGATGCTTATCAAGGCCATCGAGGAAGTTATCCACACGAATAAGGCCGCCCTTTTCGGTATCACCCAGCTCAAGATAATATCTGCCGTTTTTCTGTAACCATATAAAAGGCTTTTCGGCGGTCATATTCATAGGCAAAACTACGGTAAAGCCCTGATACTCCATAAAGGGTGTCTCATTTTGCATAAGCAGGTTTTCCCTCACTCCGTTGTAAAGAGTGGTTCTAAGCGCTTTTCTCTCCTCCTTATCATAGTCCCTGCGATTTTCTTTATAAAATGCGATATCGTCCTTACATTTTACAATTAAATCGCCCTGACGCTCTATGCGTTTCGGCATACCGTCAAGTTCCTTTTTAAGGCGAAGGTTAGTATCTATTGCCTTGCGTTGCAGAGACAGATAACGGGTAAGCTCATTGGCGGTTTCCACCCTTTCCTTAATCAGGGGATTTCCTACCGCAAGTGCCTTTACCTCGGCGTAATCAAGCACCGTGCTTTCAATATCACTTCCGCTTCGCTCTGTAATAGAGCCGGAAAGCAGGCCTTCAATAAAGCGTTGCTTGGTTTCAAGAAGCTGCCAGGAATAGGCATCAAAGCTGCCCTCGGTAATATATCGGTAAATAAACACCCTTTGATTTGTATTACCCTGACGCAGTATTCTTCCTTCGCGCTGTGTCATATCGGCAGGTCGCCACGGCACGTCAAGGTGATGAACGGCAATAAGCCTCTCTTGAACGTTAACACCCAAGCCAAGCTTAAAGGTGGAGCCGATAAGAATACGTATCTCACCGTTTCTTACCATACGGAAAAGCTTTTCACGTCGCCTGTCGGTTTCGGCATCGTGAATATAGGCTATTTTTTCTTCGGGAATACCCATAGAAACTAAAAGCCTTTTTAATTCATCGTATACGTTAAAGCCCGCCTTGGGCGTGGAGCTGTCGCAGAAAATAAGCTGTGCGCTGCTTTGAGTATGCGTTCTTATATAAATATCAAAAACGTTTTCGGCACAGCGAGCCACCTTCGACTGATAGGTAAACGGCTCGTTCGGCTCCACAAGGCGCATATCAAGAGCCGCCTTTCTGCCGTCGGTGGTAATTTTCAGCATATTATCATCGGTACGGCTTATTCCGCCCTTCCTTACCGTTTCGGCTCGGTGGGATATATTTTCAAGGTACTCTGCAAAGGAACGTGTTTTTCCGATTAACGCATCGTGATAACCGTCGAAGTCGGGGACACCAGATTCGCTATCCACACGATGGAAATCAGCTATAGATGAAAAAAGAGCGGTGAGCTCGGGTAAATTATGGAAGCGTGCAAAACGGGTGGCAAGTCGGTAATTACTGGTATCAACGTCTATTTCAAACTCGGTAACCCTTTCGGCAAACATACCTATCCAGCTGTCAAAGCTTTGCAAATCAAGTAAAGCAAGCTCGCCGCCTTGCAGGTATTTTTGCATAACGTAAGCATCGGTAATAGAGTTGGTAATGGGGGTGCCCGTAGCCATAACAACACCGCCGCCGTTGTTGTTCTTTTGAATAAGGCGAACCTTATTCATCATATCCTTACACTTTTTCGAGCCTGACGAGCTGATACCCAGCACCCTGTCAACCTTGGTTTCAATGGGCACGTTTTTATAATTATGAGCCTCGTCAACAAACATTCTTGTAATGCCAAGCTCGTCAAAGTATATGCCGCCCGCACTAATGGTTACGGCAAGCTCTGCCATTTTAGTTGAAATTTCCTGACGCTTTTTATTAAGCTTTGCGGTGGCCTTTTTACTGTTTTTGGTAAGGTCGGTAATTTGCTCCTTCAGCTCTTTAAGCTCCTGCATATAAAATTCCTTGGAAAGAGGAATTTGCTCATAACAGCTATAAGCCATAATAATACCGTCGTAATCCCCGTCACGGATTTTTTCAAGCACCTTCTCCCTTTTTTCCTTGGTAAAGCTTTTAGGCTCTACGCATAATAGGTTAGCATTCGGATACATTTCCTTAAAAATTCCCTTCCATTGCCCTACTATATTATTAGGCACAACGTAAAGGTTTTTTAAAGACAATCCCATACGCTTAAGCTCCATACCGGCAGCAATCATAACGTAGGTTTTTCCGCTTCCAACGTCGTGGGCGAGCAGGGTATTTGGGGTTAGAATAATTCGCGCAACGGCATCCTTTTGATAAGGGAAAAGGCTGACCGTGGGCGACATTGAAGGAAATTTAAGGAAGGAGCCGTCAAAGCTTCTTTTTCTCACACAGGAAAAATTGCTTTCAAAAATCGATTCAAGGCGCTCCCGTCTTCCCTTATCCTGCCAAACCCACTGCTGAAAGGTTTTAATAAGCTTCTGCTGTTTTTCAAGCGCCATTACCGTTTCGGCTTCATTAATAACACGCTTTTTGCCCGAAGCGTTAGTAAGGCAGGAAACCTCGTCGGTAACTGCAACGGTTTTCATATTAAGCGTTTTTTCAAGAATATAAAGTGCTTCAAGGCGCGCTGTACCGTAGGTATTGGTAGAAGCTACGTTATATTTATAGGAAACACTGCTTTTATTGGGTATTTCCCAGGTACCGGTAATTTCATCGTGCTTAGTGCCTATATACCTTGAGGGGGAAAGATTAAGAATATAAGCTATAAATTGATCTATTATATCTACGGGTACCCAAGGCGAGCCTAAGGTGATATAAATATCCTTACAGTCAACCATATCGGGAAGCGCTGAAGACAGAGCCTTAAGATTATCCTCGAAATAACCGTTATATTCCTTATTTGCCTCCTGAGCCGCATTCCACTTGCGCATAAGGTTGCCCGACAAATATTCCTCTGCCGTTTCCCAGCCCTTATAAAAGCATTCCTCCCATGTTTCGGGGTTTTGATAAATAGAGCCCTTAAGGGCACATATTACGGTTTTATAATCCTCACCCGTAATGGAGGAAATGTATTCAATATCTACTTTTGCAAGGTTGGAAAGCGACAAAATAAGGCCGTCGGAAATGCTGTCTGCGTGAACTCCTGCAGTGCGCTCATCACCGATAAAGGCGTTTTCCCAATCGAGAGGCAATTCCATAGAGGTAACCTCTTCTATATGCGCCTGTCTTTCCTTTTCGGATTCTGCTTTTATACGCTCTGCTTCCTCTTGTTCCAGCTTTTGCCTCTCTATTGCTTCACTTCTTTCGGTTTTGCTTTTTACGTTATTAAGCTCACCTATAACCTTGCCTATATCGGTAGCGGTTATTTTGCCGCCGCTTTTTTTAAGGTCTTCCAGTAATCGTTCAAGTAATGAAAATGCTGTTCCAAAGGTCGTTTTTCCGCCACTGTTTTTTCTGCTCATCTTTTTCCTCCGTAATATTTTTTAACGCGCCGCAATATGCTCCTTTCATAAAAAACGGCAAAAAATTTTTAAGCCAATTTTAAAGGCTTTGAAATAATCTTATCAAACCCTGTGTACCATAAAAGGTACTTATTGGGTATTTCAAGTATGAAACAGAAAAAATTTTCTTTTTTTCGCAAAAAAACTCGGCAACACTTCGGTTACCGAGTTTTAATAGAGTTATTTACATTTAAAAGTTTTTTTGCCTATACTCCGAGGGAGAAAGCCCCAATATATTTATAAACTGTCGGTTAAAGCTTCTTATACTGCCGAAGCCGCAGGAAAAAGCTATTTCGCTTATATTCTTTTTTCTTTCCTTTATAAGCATTTGCGCCGCCTTATAGGTGCGAATAAGCGCTAAATATTTTGAAAAGCCCATACCCGAATTGCCGCTGAATACTCTGCTTAAATAAACGGGATGCACACCTATTGCCTTCGCCACGCAGGATAAATCAATTTTTTCATCACCATAATGGTCGTAAATATATTTTACCGCTTCGATAAAAATACTGTCGATTTCCTTTCCGTCGTTTGTAAACTCACAGTTATTAAGCAGGCTAAAGCACAATGGATAAAGCGCCGCCTTAACCGACAGGATATTTAACACGCTTTTATCACTTAAATTTTCTAAAAGCCTTAAAAAATCTCCATTGATTTCAAATACCTCGGTAACAAGTTTTTTAGCTTTAACCGCAGAATAAAATTCGCTCACAAGCTGTGGAGAAAATTCTGTTACAATACAAACCGAGCTTTTAGGGGTAAAAAAAGAATGAGGTTCAAAAACAGAAATAAAGGTGGCCTGTCCCGAACGAATAACTCTATCAACACCATTTACGTTCATAATAAGAACGCCACTTTTAACGTAAACGATTTCCATACTGTAATGCAAATGCATAGGACACTGAACGTCGGAATGAATCGCGCTGTTAAAAAAGGTATCATTCAAAGAGTTCTGTTCCATACTAAAAAGATACATAAGCTTCTCCAAGGTTAAATTTTGACTATATAATATAACCTTTTGACTTGATTTGTCAATAGTATTTTCATAAAATCAGGTTAGGAGGCGTCCGATATGACAGCATTACTTTATTTAGGTGTATTCATCTGCAGTTTTTTAACCATCTTTTCCGGTAGAAAATATGCAAAAAACACACAAACACTAAATGATTTAGCTATTTTCAACTTAATTACCGGCATTATGGCCACCGCCGTTTTTTACGTCACTTCAGGCTTTAAAATACAGCTTAATATAAGAACTTGCATTTATGCTCTTATTTTTGCCATTGTAATTTTTATAAATAACACCCTTTGTATTGCAGTTTTTAAATATATGGGGGTTGCAGAAAGCATATTTATTAGACAAGGGCTTTCTCTTGCATTAAGCATAAGTATGGGGGTTTTACTTTATAAAGAAAAATTCACCTTGGTTTCGTTTCTGCAAATAGCCTTAATTTTCTTGACCTTTTTGGCTATTTTTCTTCCCGCTCTTAAAAATAAAACAACCGTAAAGACCGTAACGTTCACGGGACTGATTATTTGTATTTTAATATCGGTGCTTTCAGCCGCCTGCAGCGTTATTACAAAATCCTTTGCAATAGATAAAGAAGTAACCGATGAAAATTCTTTCTTTTTTATGACTAACGTTTTTATGATTTTAATGGCGTTTATATTGGTTGCTGTCCTGAATAAAGGCTCCCTTAAAAACAGTTTAAAAAGATTTAAGGTACTTCCTGTTAATGAATATCTTACAATATTTTTAAACGTGTTTGCATCAAATATAGGATCTCTGCTTACAGTTGCAATACTAAAAAAAGATGCTCTTCTTTTGTACGCACCGTTAGGCAACGCTCTTAATCTTTTGGCAGGTGAAACGGTAGCAATATTTATAGCCAAAGAAAAACCAAAAATAATTGCAATGATGCTTGCTCTTTTGTCTATACTTGTGGTATTATTTTTTTAGAAGGTGATAATTATGTTAAACAGCACGAATTCATCAACCATTTATGTATCTAACGAAATAGGAAACGACTGTTTCGGCGGCTTCTCCCCTATTCCTGACGGAAAGGGTGACGGCCCTATTAAAACCATCGGTCAGCTTAACAACGTAATAAACTCGTTACGCGTAGGCGACGTTGCCCGTCCCATAACCGTTCGCTTTATGGGGGACTGTCAGCTTGACCAAAGCATAAAGGTAGGCGCTAAAACCGTTAATTCTTTCTATAACGATTTCTTCAGCGTTGCCGATATTACCTTTGAATCAAATCCGGGCAGCCGAGCAAGACTCATCGGCGGTAAAAAGCTAAAGGGCTTTAAGGAAGACGTTTTTAACGGCACCCCTTGTATCTCCCTTTTTATTCCCGAGGTTAAAAGCGGAAAATGGCACTTTACCGACCTTTACGTTAACGGAAAACCCGCTAAGCTTTCTCGTTATCCCAAAGAGGGCACCTTAAAAGCCGTAACCACCGAAAACCCAAGTTGGCCTCTTTCCAACGGTTCAAAATGGTTTATAGCCTTTAAGGAAGACCTTGAAAACATATCGGGTGTTGAGGACGCTATCGTTTCCTTTAACCATTTCTGGATAGACGAACACTCCCCCGTAGAATCCTACGACAGAGAAACGGGAAAGCTGGTTCTTAAATATCCTTCCCGTTTTACAATTACGGTGGATTACGAAAAAAATTCCTCAGCCGACCTTCATTATTACCTTGAAAACGTTGCCGAAACCTTCTCTCAGCCTGAGGAATGGTTCTTGGACGTTAAAAACGGTATGCTTTACTACGTCCCGAATGAGGGTGAAGCAATAGAAGATTTAGAAATTATAGCGCCCACCTTAAAGCACTTTGCCGAAATTCACGGCACAAATGAAAATAAGGCTATGGGTATTCGCTTCAGAAACCTTGATTTTATAGCCACCAAGGGCGACTACAGCAGTAAATCAAGTCTTGCCACCAAGCCGGGTGCTCCCGTTACGGAATACGCATCCGACGCCCAGTCCTGCTATGCGGCTCACGGCGCCATAAGGTTCGAAAACGCCGAGGTTTGCTCTATTGAAAACTGTAACATTTCCTGTACGGGCGTACACGCCGTTGAAGTAAACAAAGGCTGTCAGAATATCCGCATTGAAAACAACTCTATAACTAACTGTGGCGGCGGCGGTGTTAAGGTTTGGGGTACTGCGGCTACCGAGGAAGAAGATATCCGCCCCACCTCCTTTAATATCATACGCGGTAATACCATTAAAGATTGCGGTAAGCGTTGGGCGGCAAGCTGCGGAATACTGGTTTGTCATTCCGCTCACAACGAAATAAGCGAAAACGAAATTTCTGACCTTGAATATTCGGGTGTTTCGGTAGGCTGGGTTTGGGGCTATGCAAAGTCAACCACCTACGGAAACGTTATCCGTAACAACCATATTCATCATATCGGTAAAGGCAGACTTTCCGATATGGGCGGCATTTACCTCTTAGGCGCTCAGCACGGCACCGTTGTTTCGGGCAACGTCGTTCACGACGTAATAAGCTCTAACTACGGCGGTATGGGTATTTATACCGACGAGGGCTCAAGCTATATAACGGTTGAAAACAACGTGGTTTTCCGCTGTAAGGAATGCTGCTATCAGCACCACTACGGCAAACACAACACCATTCGCGGCAACGTTTTTGCCTTTGCAGGCCGCGCTCTTTTCGACGTTTCACGCAGAGAAGACCGTTCATCGGTTTTAATTGAAGAAAACACCTTTATTTCCGACGGCTCACCTATGTACGTTGCGGGCTATAAGTTCTTGGGCGCAGATTTTACATCCTCCAAAAACACCTATTGGGACCTTTCGGGAAATGAACCCTTAATGATTAAAAACCCCATCGGTGATATCTACTTTAAACAGTGGCAGGAATACTACGGCTATGATGCCGAAAGCCGTATCAAAAAGCCAAGCGCACAAATCCTTAAAAAGGTAAATGCAAAGTAACAGATTTATAATTCAATTGGGAATTGAGTATTAATAGGTGATTTTCAATCTTTATTATTAAACTCTTTTCTTCTGTGTTCCAATATTAAAGAAAACAAGCACTATAAAATTAAAAGGATAATAAAATGGATATTAAAACTATTTGCGAACTTATTGAAACTAATAAGCAAGAGCTTTTCGAATTACTAAGCAATTTAATTAAAATCAACTCTGAAAGCTTTGGTGAGCACGGCAACGAGAAGACTTGCGCTGAATATATTTTAAAGCTGTGTAACGAACTGGGACTTTCAAGCGAAATGTATTCTCCGCTTGAACTTGAGAACTTTGAACAAAGCCCCGACTATTTCCCCGGCAGAAATCTTGAAAACAGATATAACGTTACTGCCAAATGGAAAGGAACAGAAGACTGCGATAAACTTATGCTTATGGCTCATATTGATACCGTTGAGTTCGGCAGTGAAAGTTCTTGGGATAAGTCGCCTCTTTCAGGTGAAATTAGCGACGGTAAAATTTTCGGCAGAGGCTCAGGTGATGATAAATATGCAATTGCCACCTGCCTTTTCCTCATTAAACTTCTGAAAAATGCAGGTCTTGTTCCTAAAAAGAATTTGGTTTTTAATGCATATTGTGACGAAGAATTAGGCGGTTCACACGGTGCAATGGCGGCTGTCATAAAAGACCCTTGTGATATTATTATCAACCTCGACGGTAGAAAAAACCAAATTTGGCATTGTGCTTCCGGTGGTCAGGTTGTTACCTACAAATATCGTGTTAACGAAACAGTTAGCAGTGCTGAACCAACTGCAAAAGCCTTTCCGATAGTATTAAAAGAACTATCAAAATTTGGAAATAGACGACGCAAGGAACTGGAAAAAAATCCTTATTATAAAGGTACAATAATTCCCGAAACCAGTATGCGTTATAACGAAATCCGTGCAGGAAACAACGATATGGATAAAGACGTAGGACTACTTAAATTTACGTTCTATACCGATAAAACCAAGGAAGAAATTTGGGACGAGTTTTCCAAAATAGATTCCGTTTTACAAAAAAAGCTAAAAGCTCTTGGAATTACTTCTGAAGGATTTAATGCAGAAACGAGATTCTTCCACTATGGCGCCTGCGACACTGAAAATGCAGAAATTAAAAATTTGGTTGACTGTGCAAAAGAAGCTACGGGTGAAGAAACCCTTGTTTGCGGTTCTTGTCTTTCCGATTTGTCAATTTTGTTAAAATACGGTAGCGCTAACACCTTTGCTTATGGAGGTGGTCGTGATTTTAGTGAACCCGGAGGCCCCCACCAACCCAATGAATTTATTGAATGTGACGACCTTGTTAATTTCACCAAAAAAATAGCAGCATATGTTTTAAAAACTTTATTTTAATATATAAAAAAGGGCATCGTACGATGCCCTTTTGTCATACTATTCAATTCCTGCTAACTTTAATTTAAGTGTTGCAAGGTCGGTGGTGTCTATACTACAATCAGCGTTAAGGTCAGCCCCAAGAAGTCCTGCACCTTCAAGTTCACTAATTCCTGCAAGGAACAGCAACATTTTTTATAAGTACATTCTACCGCAAGTAGATTTTTATGCCGCCACTCTTCAGTTTTAAGTTGCCTGCCTTTTTATATTGAAATTAAAAATCCTTATGTTAAAATGAAAAAGTAATATAAAATATTATAGATTCTAAACGAAAATACGGAGGGATTTTATGAAAATAAGAACTTTTCAAAGTACCGACGCACAGCAAATCTGTTCTTTATGGAATCTGTCGCATCCGAAATATCCGCTTACCGAAAGCCTTATGGCAAAAAAGATATTTTTAGATCCGAATTTTTCACCTAAAAATCTTCTTATAGTACAGGAAAACGATAAAATAATTGCTTTCGCATATCTTCCTCACCACCAAATACAATACGACGTTAATCTTACCACCAACCCAAACGAGGGCTACATAACTTACTTCAGCGTTCATCCCGATTCAAATTTTGAAGAGGTAGGCAAGCTTCTTTTGGAAGAATGCGAAAAATTCCATTTGGAAGCAGAGCGCACTAAATTATCCACGGCCTATGCACCGCTCTACCATTTGCAAGGCTTTTCCGAAAAAGAGGATCAAAAGTATATTGATTTATTTGACAGCTTCTCGTATGAGGTGCAAAAAAGCTACCGCCGCCGAATAGCGCTTAAAGATTATTTACCGCCCGAAAATTTTGAACAGCGCAAGTCCGACTTGGAAAAAGAAGGGTTTTATATAGGCGAATTGCCGTACAATCATTTAGCGGAATTCGCACACTCGGAAAATGAATTTTCAAACGGTTCGTGGGCGTGGGAGTTTCGTTCAAGACTCACCCATACACCCGATTTATCCCGTGCGAGAGTTGCAATTTTCGACGGAAAAATTATAGGCGGTTGTATGTTTAGCGATCCTAACAGTGACGAAGGCCGCTTCGGTCCCTTTGGTATAAACCCGAAATTCCGCGGAAAAGGCTTAGGCACAGTGCTTTTTGCCGACTGCTTAACCGAAATGAAAAAGCGCGGTATTCCGTATGCCTGGGCACAATGGACCCCTTTGAGCGGTACTGCTCATTACCTTTATGAAAAAGCCGGCTTCTTTATGGAAGATTGTTTTTACACGTACACAAAGGAGCAAAAATAATGCTTTACAAACACGGAATTGACTGTATTGATAAAGCCGATGCCATTCTTAGCGGAAAAAAGCTGGGACTTATAACCAACTACACAGGCTTAAATTCAAAATTTGAACGCTCCGTTGATATTATTAATGCACGTTATAATTTGATTAAGCTTTTTGCGCCTGAGCACGGCTTATACGGCATTAATCAAGCGGGCGATGAAATTGAAAATATAATTGATGAAAAAAGCGGTTTACCGGTGCTTTCAATGTTTAAAGAAGGAAGCTCCATGGATATTTCAGGTCTTGATACGGTTGTTTACGATATCCAGGATATCGGCCTGAGATTTTTCACTCATATTTCCATTTTGGCACAGGCTATGCAGGAATGCGCCAAAGCCGGTGTTTCCTTTGTGGTATTGGACAGATATAATCCGCTCGGTTTAAACCGACTAAGCGGAACGGTATTGGAAAAAGCCTTTTCATCCATTGTGGGTACCTATGAAATTCCGTCACAGTACGGCTTGACAGTAGGAGAATACGCGAGATATATCAATACCGAAGAAAATATCGGTTGCTCTTTAGAGGTTATTACATGTGACGGCTTAAGCCGTAGCGATGACTTTTCCTCATTAAACGTTGAATGGATTATTCCCTCTCCAAACTGCCCTACCATAGATACGGCCCGCGCTTATATCGGAACGGTCGTATTTGAAGGCACCAACGTGTCGGAAGGTCGCGGTACCACCCGCCCGTTTGAATTAATAGGCGCCCCTTGGATAGACGATTATAAGCTTGCCGAGCAAATGAACGGCAAAAACTTAAGCGGAGTTGTTTTTCGCCCAACACGTTTTATGCCCACATTTTCCAAATATAAGGGTGAATGCTGTCGCGGAGTACAGATTCATATTACCGACCATAAAAAATTCGATTCCTTTTATTGCGGAATGGCTCTTTTGGATACTATTCGCAACGAGTACAGCGAATTTAAAAGTACCGAATTCCTTTCCAAATTATTAGGCACCGATGAGTTTACGTCTCCTGATTTTAACCTTGATAGCTTCATTTTAAAGCATAAGAAAAAAACAGAGGCGTTTGTTCGTAAAGCTCAAAGGTTCCGCCTGTACGAATAAATCGGTATTTGTCGGTTTGCTTCCGATAAATAACAGTTTTTACCGCCAATCTTATAAAAAATAAAATCTCAATTGCCCAAACGGGCAATTGAGATTTTTTATTTAAAACACTTATAATTTCATTGCTCTGTAGCCGTATAGCCAATTTGTTGATTCTTTGCCGACAGTACGCATACAAAAAATTCCGTTACAGTAAAAATGGTCCCAACCGCCACCAAAAACGACAATGGAATCCTCATTTCCAAAGGTGCTCCATTCGTCGTGATAGTGGGAGTCCTTTGTGCCACCCAGCAAACAGGGAAAGGTTGCCCAGGGTTTAGTCGGATCATATCCAAGCTTTGCAATAAAGCCTTTACCGCTTTGGCCGTAGGTGTGGTTCACAGGTGTTTCATAACTAAGAGGGTTACCGAAAATGCTGATATAGGGATTTGAATTAGCGTAGCCTGTGCCGTCCATACATTCCCACATATTTCCGTAAATATTTTCTATTCCGCGATAAAGGAAGGATGAAGTATATTCGTTGGCACTCGGTCTTCCGTTTACGTACTGCATACCGTCGCAAAGTCCTGTGGGTTGTGCCGAGGGAAATACACGGGTTTGTTCTGCCAAAAAGTGAATCGGAGCCCCATCTAAGGTCAGATGAAGAAAATCTCCTTCACGCTCTATTGCCGTAAGTATACGCGCATTGGTTATATCGCCGGATATCTGCTCACTAAAATAAACGGTAGCGCCTATATCCACCATTTCCCATCGGGGATTATAGGGAACGGTTGCAGTATTGGAAAAGGAAGCTTCAGCCGCCAAGCAGTAGTTGTGTGAAGAATAAGGGAAGTAGCTTCCTCCACTGTTTAGCGCCTGGGAATTAAGGGTACCGCATTCTACAACAAACAGGTGCTGAATAGCAAGATATGCATATACGGAGCATAGCTGAAAGCCTGCTTGTTCGCAACCGTCACGAAATTCATCAATCGTATGCTGACGGCAAGGGGTTTGTCCGCTTATCGAAACCTGCCCGTTTTTCCAATCGCAGCCTTCATACTTTGCAATGTAACGGCATTTAGCAATACTGCCGTCCTCATTAACAAACCACGGTTCAATTTCAAAGCCGTCTTTTTGCTCGCCGCAAATCAGCCATTCTTCTTCATCACCTATAACGGTTCTTTTGAAATAAAAACAAGGAATTTCCATAAAGACGTTACCATTCCTTGAAAAATCCTTTGAAGCTGCATAGATTACGGCTCCGTCAGAACATATCATACATTCTTTTATTTCGGACCATGGATAACATTTATCAAAATCAGATAAACCAACGTCTTCTCCCGTCTGCTGACGGTAAGAAAGTCCCTTGGCATCAAAAGTGCGTACAACACCGCCGTTTTCCTTTGTCGGATTAAATTTAATTCCGTAAACCTTATCTCTATGCATAAGTTTATCTCCCTTTAAGTATTACGAATTTTACTGAATTCTTTTGAAATTATCATACCATACGTTTCCCCAAAATTCAATAAAGGGGAAATTTTTCCCTAAGTTATCCGCAAAAGCCCTCTCGCATAACACAAAATCTATACCCTAAGCCAAAAAGAAAACTCGGTTCACTTCAAAATTGAGAGATTTTTCATTTATTATCTTTACTTATAATTGCTCCAATTCAGTGCGCGCGGTATCGTCTTGGACGTTTTGGGTGGCGAGCTTGGGGCGACCCATTTTTTGAAACTCGTTATAGTAGCGCAAGCCGAGTTCCTCCAGCGCCGCGGCACTGAAATGGAGGTTATCGGCGTTGGAACCCAACCCCTCGGCAGAAACAAATCGGCAATGGGGATATTCTCTGCCGAGCGCTTGCAGCTGTTCATTGATCTTAACATAGTTGGTCAAGTATTTCTCCGAAGGCTTATAGTCTACAATAAAATCGCCGATCCCACCAACTAAAATGGGCAGATCGGGGATGCCCAATTCCTTACGCAGAGCATCCATGATCACCTTGAAGCGCTCGGTATAATGAGGGCACCGTTCCGGGGCGCAATCGCTTTCCCCTTGGTGCCATAAAACGCCTACCAAAGCGGAGGTGCGCATCGCAAGCTTGGCGCAGTTTACAGCATTCTCAAACAATAATTCGCCCGGTTGCCATTGCTCAATAGCAGTCCCACCATCGGCGCAGGGAATAATTCCCACTTCAAGTTCAGGATTTGCAAGCGCATATTCTTTAGCAAAACGTTCGGCAAAGCAGGTGCCGGAAAAGGGGCGGTCGGGATTGATGGGGCGAAACATATTTTGCCATCGTCCGTTGCGCAAAACCTTTAATCGTTTATCGCAATTATCAAGGGGCTGCGCCCCGCTTATAAATCCTCTGCCCGCCGCATTGGATTGACCGATAAGTAAAAAAGAATGTACCATAAGTTATCTGCTCACTTTCTATTTGTCTTCAATATAGTAACGAATCGTGCGATCGGGAAAACCGATCAATTCGCATGCAGGCTTTATTTTCATAGAAACATATCCATTTATATTGGAATTATAGTTTTTACGTTAAGTAAAAGTCAATACTTTTTATGTATTGTAACAGATTTTTGCGTTTTTATCAAGGAAAGTAGTTTAGGCCCTCCCGAAGGTCGTTTTTGTCGGACTCATAACCCTCAGGTCGCAGATGCAAAATCTTTTCTGCAAAATAAGAAAAACCTGCAATCCCGAATGGGATTACAGGTTTTTTGGCAAGTTGCACCGATTTAGATATCGGCACAAAACAATTCGATAAATTGTAGTTTATAATACCGTGTAACTCGCATCGAATAATTTATTCATTGCTCTCTTATAGTGTTATTTCTCTTTATACGATTCCCATTGCCATTTCTACCAACAACGCAACGACAACGACCAACGCCGAGATGATAAAACCGTGGATCATCGGACGGATACCGGCTTTCTTCATG